>JAIPBY010000165.1 GCA_021738605.1 Chitinophagaceae bacterium
CAATTCAAGTAGAACAACCCTTAAAATAAATCATCATGAGTTTAATTGCCAGCATTCACGCAAGACAAATCCTCGACAGCCGCGGTAACCCTACAGTAGAAGTTGATGTCATCACCGAAAGTGGTTTCATTGGCCGTGCAGCAGTTCCATCAGGCGCTTCCACCGGTAAGCACGAAGCCGTTGAGCTCCGTGATGGCGACAAAGCGGTTTATGTAGGAAAAGGTGTGTTGAAGGCCATCGAAAACGTGAATAATATCATTGCTCCCAAGTTGCTGGGTGTTCCGGTTACTGATCAAGCCCTGGTTGACAGGATGCTGATTGAACTGGATGGCACTGCCAACAAAGCCAAACTGGGCGCCAATGCTACCCTTGCAGTGTCTATGGCAGTTGCCAAGGCAGGTGCACAGGCCAGCAACCTCAACCTCTACAGGTACCTAGGTGGTGTAAATGCCATCACCCTTCCTGTTCCGTTGATGAACATCCTCAACGGCGGCGCACATGCCGACAACAAAATTGATTTCCAGGAATTCATGATCGTTCCAACAGGTGCGGCAACATTCAGCGAAGGTCTTCGTTGGGGTGTTGAAGTGTTTCACCAGTTGAAAACAGTATTGAAGAAGAAAGGATACAGCACCAACGTTGGTGATGAAGGTGGATTTGCACCAGACATCCAAAGCAACGAAGAGGCGATTGAGACTGTATTGCAAGCGATTGAAGCCGCAGGATACAAGCCAGGTGAGCAGATCTTCATTGCCATGGATGCCGCTACAAGCGAAATGTACAATGAAGCCGACAATACCTACAAGTTTTACAAGAGCTCAGGAAAAGTCATCAGCAGCGATGAGATGGTTGCTTACTGGACGGAGTGGGTAGACAAATATCCCATCATCTCCATCGAAGATGGTATGGCTGAAGACGATTGGGATGGCTGGAAGAAATTGACTGAAGCAGTGGGCGACAGGTGTCAGCTTGTGGGTGATGATCTTTTTGTAACCAATGTACTGCGCTTGCAGGAAGGAATTGACAGGGGTATTGCCAACAGCATCCTTGTAAAGGTGAACCAGATCGGAACCGTTACAGAAACCATCAATGCTGTACGCTTGGCACAAACCAATGGCTATACTTCCATCATGAGCCATCGCTCTGGTGAAACTGAAGATACTACGATTGCTGATCTTGCTGTTGCATTGAATTGCGGACAGATCAAAACCGGTTCTGCATCACGCACAGACCGTATGGCAAAATACAACCAGCTCCTTCGCATTGAAGAGGAGTTGGGCGTAAATGCAGTATATCCGAAAATGTAATTATTGACAGATTTATACATGAGGGTTTAGGGTTTGTTTACATCCCTAAACCCTTTTTTTTAAGCACCTTTTTTAGTTGCTGTGACTTGGCCTAATAGCATATTGAATTACTTCAACCTCTTCAACTCCTTCAACCCCTTCAACTTCTCTCAACCTCCCTACACCTCTCTCAACCTTTTTCAAAATGAAAATCCTCATCGCGCCAGACAAGTTCAAAGGCAGCATCGACTCCATCACACTGTGTAAACTCATACAGCAAGAGATTGCGGAAATACATCCCGATGCTGAGGTGGAATCCTATCCCATGGCAGACGGCGGTGATGGATATTCCTCCATCATCAAACATTATTTTGGCACCAAAGATGCCCAGGCATTGACGGTTGATCCATTGATGAGACAGATCAAAGCCAGTTACCAGATCTCAGCGGATGGAACTGCTGCGTATATTGAAATGGCAGCCGCCAGCGGATTGGCATTGCTTGACAACCATGAGCGGAATCCGATGAAGACATCCAGCTACGGCACTGGCTTGTTGATCCTGGATGCCATCAAAAGAGGCGCCAAAGAGATTTATCTGGGCATAGGAGGAAGCGCCACCAATGATGGCGGCATCGGCATGGCAGATGCGTTGGGGTACATGTTCCTTGACAAAAACGGGGATCCACTGGAACCCTGTGGAGAGAGCCTTTCTTCCATCACTGAAATTGTCATGCCAGAAACAGACCTCCTGGAAGACATTCATTTTACCGTGGCCTATGATGTCAGCAATCCATTTTTTGGACTCGATGGTGCAGCACATGTATACGCGCCGCAAAAAGGGGCAGATGCAGCACAGGTGGATGAATTGGATGAAGGATTGAAAAACCTTGATGCTGTTTTCATGAAATATTTTGGGAGGTCCATTGAAGTGGCTCCTGGTTCAGGAGCTGCCGGCGGAATGGGTGGCGGTTGCGATGTATTTCTTGGTGCCAGGTTGGTGCCGGGCATTGATTACCTTATAGAATCAGTTTCACTGGAAGAAAAAATCGCTGCTGCAGATATTATCATCACTGGGGAAGGACGGCTGGACGAGCAATCCTTTCAGGGCAAGGTAATTGGCAAGCTGGTGGATCAGGCCAGAAAGCATGGTACAAAGCTCTATGCCATTTGCGGTGAAACAGCAATGAACATCAAGGACCTCAATGCCATGGGTGTTGATAGGGTGGTGGCGCTGTCAGCGTTTGCCGGTTCTTCGGCTGAGTCAATCGCCCAGCCAGAGAAGTTTCTGTCTGCGGCAATAAAAAAAATACTTTAGATTTAAGGTATGATGCGATTGCCAGTTTTTTTTCTATGCGCCCTATTGGGTTTTCAGTTAGCAGATGCACAAACATTGAAATGGGACAACCAGTTTGATCAGTCTGTTCCAGAAGATTGGCTGGTGAAGCCCATCAATACAAAGGCCAATGTGTTCCAAAAGGAAAATGGCGGAGATCTTGTTTTGTACAATGGTCTTGTGCGCAGAAGTTTTAAGGTTTCTCCCAATTTTGCCTGTTATGATTTTCAGAACATGGCTAACGGCCAACAGTTGCTTCGCGCCATTAGGCCGGAAGCCAAGCTTACCATTGATGGAAAGGAATACAATGTTGGAGGAGTGGTTGGTCAAAAGGAAAAAGCATACCTGCAACAGGAATGGATGAAGGACTTCAAGGCCGGGGAAGGAGATTTTATTTTTGCTGGATATGCTGTCACTGATATCAAACCCTACATCAATTGGAAGCGAACAACCTGGGCATCGGTGAACAAACAGGCAACAGGAAAGTCATTGGCCGTCAGCTTCAGGTCTTCAGTTACCTCACTCAAAGACCTCTCCGTTGTTGTTCATTATGAGCTTTACGATGGCATCCCTCTTGTTGTCAAGTGGGTGGAGCTCATCAACAAAAGCAATAACAACATTGTGGTGAACAGGATTGTCAATGAGTCACTTGGGCTTGTTGAAGAAGAGAGTGCGGTGGTAGGATCTCCAGAGCAAATGAAAAAACAACATGGCATCTATGTTGAGACCAATTATGCCTTCAATAATGCCATGCGGTATGATATCAGCGACCAGACCACCCATTGGGTAACCGATTCATCCTATACTTCCCAGGTCAACTACAATTACCAGACGCCCTGCGTTTTGGAAGTCTATCCTGAAAAAGTAAGAGCAGTTGTACTTGCCCCTGGTGAAACCATCAAATCACCCAGAACACATGAGTTGTTGATGGACAGCTATGATCGGGAAAGAAGGGGGATGATGATCCAGCGCATGTATGCTACTGTTGCGCCCTGGACAACACAGAACCCTATTTTCATGCACCTCGTCAGCCGCAATGATGAACAGGTGATTACAGCGGTGGACCAGTGTGCTGCAACCGGTTACGAGGCCCTGATCCTCAGTTTTGGAAGCCATTGCAACATGGAAGATACCAGTGCTGCGAACATCGCCCGCTGGAAGAAGCTGACGGATTATGCCCACAGCAAGGGTATTTTGGTGGGGAGTTATTCTTTGTTCAGCAGCAGGAGGATCAATGATGAAACCGATGTGATAGATCCCAAAACAGGCAAGCCTGGTGGCGCATTCTTTGGGAACGCACCCTGCATGGGAAGCCAGTGGGGGTTGACCTATATCAGCAACCTGAAATACTTCATCACCAAAACGGGTTTTGATTTGTTTGAAAATGATGGTCCTTACCCAGGGGATGTTTGTGCTTCAACGGTTCATCCTGGCCACAAAGGGTTGGATGATTCACAGTGGAGACAAATGGAATTGCAAAAGGAATTGTATCGCTGGTGCAATGAGCATGGTGTGTACGTCAATGCCCCTGATTGGTATTTTCTGGATGGCACCCACAAGATTGGCATCGGTTATCGCGAAGTCAATTTCTCACTTTCCCGCGATCAGCAAAAAATCCTGAACAGGCAGAATATTCACGACGGCACTTTTGAAAAACTGCCCTCGATGAGCTGGGGTTTTGTGCCGCTGACCAGGTACCAGGGTGGTGGACCAGAGGCCGTGCTTGAGCCATTGAAGGATCACCTGAAAGACTATGAAATGTTGATGGTGCAGTACTATGGCGCTGGTGTGCAGGCCTGTTACCGGGGCCCCAGGCTATACGATACCACCACTACCAAGGCACTTGTTTCCAACACGGTTTCCTGGTACAAAAAATACCGCGACATCCTGAATGCACCCATCGTGCATCTGAGAAGGGCAGATGGTCGTGACTGGGATGGCTTTATGCATGTAGGCCCCACTTTAAAGGATAAGGGTTTTGTGCTGCTTTTCAACCCCACCAATGAAACCGTTATCAGGAACATCAATCTTCCACTGTACTATTCTGGCTTGAAAGGGAAGATCAGTGTTCGGCAGAAGGACGAGGCCGAAACAATCTCAGTTGTTTCATCAAACCAAACCATCAATCTGACTGCAAGCATACCTGCCGGCGGCTATACCTGGTATGTGATAAGGAATGTCAATTAGCCATTCAATTCATTACGTATTAATACGTAATTGCCCAATTTTTTGAACCAACGTTTAAACATTGTTCAACTGCTGATGTTTCTTTGCAGCATAAAACATCAAACAAAATGAGTTATTCAGACAAAATCAAGGACATCTACGATATGATGTCAAAAGGACAAATGATCGAAGCATTTGACAAGTATTATGGTGAAAATGTTTCAATGGTCGATCTTGGTCATGGTGAACCTACAGTAGGCAAAGCCGCCAACAGGGAAAGAGAACTGGCCTTTGTTGGAATGATTGAGGAATTCCATGGCATGGGTGTGGATGCTGTTGCAGCAGACGAAGAAAATGGTGTTACCATGATTGAGAACTGGATGGACGTTACATTGAAAGGCATGGGCAGGGTTCAATACAAGCAAGTGGCCGTTCAGCGTTGGGAAGGCGATTTCATCGTTGATGAGAAGTTTTACCACAACTGAAATCACACTAAATTATTGGCGGGCGGAGGATACTCCGCCTTTTTTTTGCCCAAATTTCAAAAAAGATTTTGCTTATTCAATATAAGTCTATAAATTTGGTGGACTAAACACAATGTCACGTGGCCGAGGGGTTAGGCAGA
>JAIPBY010000166.1 GCA_021738605.1 Chitinophagaceae bacterium
ATTTTACTGAATCACATCAACTGCTGCAACAAAAAATCAAACTGCAACAGTCTTTCACCGACTCTGTTGTGTTTTATTATGGTGTAACGGATGGGTTTGTGAAAAACAGTCCGGTGTTCACCCGGGGTAGTCATTTGGAACCGTCCGCCAATAAAACAACCCGCTCTTTTTTATCTGCAATACCTGTGGCGCAAGCCAACCTCGATGTAGCGGGAAGTGGTCGTTTGCAATTGGCCGCGGCAATTACGGATCCCCAAAACCCCCTCACTTCAAGGGTCATGGTCAACCGCATATGGCACTACCTTTTTGGGAAAGGAATTGTAGAAACCGTTGATAACTTTGGCATGCAGGGAAAGCTACCTTCTCATCCCGAGCTACTGGACTACCTGGCCATTCGTTTTCAAAAAGATGGATATTCCATCAAAAAAACAATTCGCCAGATCATGCTTTCTGATGCCTTTCAACGTGCTGTAGTGCCCCGCAACAATGCAAAAAAAGAGGATCCTGCCAACCTGTGGCTTTCTCATTATCCCATCAGAAGACTGGAGGCAGAAAGTATACGAGATGCGTTGCTGGCCACTTCGGGTAAATTGGATAAGACCATGCTAGGGACTTCTGTACCCGTGCACATCAACCGATTCATGAATGGCCGG
This sequence comes from Chitinophagaceae bacterium, assembly GCA_021738605.1. GTDB lineage: Bacteria > Bacteroidota > Bacteroidia > Chitinophagales > Chitinophagaceae > Pollutibacter. The sequence continues at coordinate 654 of JAIPBY010000166.1, forward strand.
GGTAAACCTTCTGTATCTGGGCCAATGGATGGCAATGGAAGGCGCAGTATTTATGTTGCTGTGAGGCGAAACTTTTTGGATCCCATGATGATGAACTTTGACAGACCCAATCCGGCAACCACTTTTGGAAGACGGAGTACTACAAACGTCCCTTCTCAATCATTGATGTTGATGAATGATCCTTTTGTTGTTATGCAGGCCGAGGAGATGGCAAAACTGTTGTTGGAAGCAAAAATTCCCCGACCTGAAAATCGCATCCGCTGGATTTACGAACGCTGCTTTGCCAGGGTGCCAAGCAAAAGAGAGATCAATGATGCCACTGTTTTCATGGCGCAGTTGAAAAAAACATACCCGTCAACAACAACAAAAGAAATCATTGAACTGTCCGTCTGGAAAGATTATATCCATTCCATATTCAACATGAAAGAATTCATTTATCTGATTTAACATGGCCCCATACCCTCCTTTTTTTCGAAAATCAATGTCGCGCAGACAAATGTTGGACAGCTGTAAGTGTGGCTTTGGCTCACTTGCCATGGTCAGTCTTTTTGGAAGCCTGCTGCCTTCATGCTCTGGCGCGAGCTATCAGCAAAATGCACATATTGATGCCCTGCTGTCTGGAGCCAAGTTGCCAGGGTTTTTGCCCAAAGCGAAAAATATCATATTTCTCTACATGGATGGTGGGGTATCGCAAGTAGATTCTTTTGATCCAAAACCCAGGCTAGAAAAAGAAAATGGCGAAGACCCCAACAACAAGTTCAAGGTTGACGATACACAATTTGGAAACGTTGGCAAAATACTGAAAAGTCCTTGGTCCTTTAATAAATATGGCGAGTCCGGAATAGAAGTGAGTGATCTCTTCCCTCATATTGCCTCTTGTGCAGATGACCTGGCTGTAATTCGTTCCATGGTGTCAAATTTTCCAGAACACACCAATGCAAATTATTTTTTACATACCGGCAGTGGTTTGCAAGGTAGACCCAGCATGGGTGCCTGGATCAACTATGGACTTGGAAGTGAAAACAGCAACCTGCCAGGATATGTTGTGTTGGATGGGGGACTGATTCCGCCGGGCGGTTTGGACAATTTTAAAAATGGATTCCTACCTGCCTCATTCCAATCCTCCATCCTTCGTGCAGGAGGAGAACCCATCGCAAATATCAGGCCGGCTGACAGCATTGTTGGCATCCAAGATGAAAAACTGGCCTTCCTCAAAAAAAGAGACAAAGGACTTCTGGGCTCACTGGGTGATGCAGATGAAATTGAGTCTGCCATCAGCAACTATGAATTGGCCTATAAAATGCAGTCCTCGATTCCAGAACTTACCGACTTTAAGCTTGAGTCTGAAGCCACCAAAAAACTGTATGGCCTGGACGCACAAGACCCCAATACAAGAAACTATGCGGCACAATGTCTTCTTGCACGCAGGCTTGTTGAAAGAGGAGTGCGGTTCGTAGAACTAACCTGTCCTTCGATTGGTGGATTTGATCGTTGGGATCAACATGCAAACTTAAAAGCAGGACATGAGTCCAATGCACATGCAGTTGATCAACCCATTGCCGGCCTCTTAAAAGACCTGAAACTTCGCGGTCTGCTGGAAGAAACGCTGGTTGTCTGGTCTGGAGAATTTGGGCGCACACCTTTTGCACAGGGGAATGATGGCCGAGACCACAATCCTTCCGCATTCAGCATGTGGATGGCGGGGGCAGGAATCAAGGGCGGAACCGTTTATGGTGCAACAGATGAATACGGTTACCGTGTGGTAGACAACCCTGTAACCATTCATGATCTGCACGCGACAATGCTTCATCTTTTAGGCGTAGACCACAAACAACTGACCTTTCGGTTTGGTGGCCGTGATTTTAGGTTGACAGATGTACACGGAAATATAGTGAAGGATATTCTCATCTAATCAAAACTGAACCCATCAACATGAAAATATTCAACGCCCGTTTTACTTTCTTTCTTGCTGCCTTGGCAATTTTATGTATTGCAGCAGTATCATTTCGCAAGCCTTCGGGTTACAAGAACAAGAAGATTTCGCACATGTTTTTCATTGCAGGGCCAGACTTCACGGGAATCATTGGAGAAAATGGAGAAATTTCATGGAATTCCGGAAAGCCAGGGGCAAGAGATGGATTTGTTTTGCCCAATGGCCATGTACTAATTTGCTGGGCTGATGAAGTGAAAGAATATGACAACGATAAAAAAGTGATGTTCAACTATAAAAAGTCTGCGCCAGCAAACGAATTGGGCACAGCAGTAAGGCTTGAGAACGGGAATACATTGATTACTGAATCTGGAAAGGAACCACGTTTGCTGGAACTTGATCAACAGGGAATGATCAAGGCATGGATTCCACTGTTGCCAGAAACAGACAATGTTCACATGCAAACAAGAATGGCACGCAAACTGCCATCAGGCAATTATATTGTCCCACACCTGTTGGCCTTCAAGGTCAAAGAATATACACCTGAGGGAAAAGTTATAAAAACCTTCAATACAGATCTTCCTGCACTTGGAGGGCGTGCTTCAGAAAATTGGCCATTCACTGCCATTAGACTGAAGAATGGCAATACACTCATTACCCTTACCCATGGAAACAAGGTGGTCGAAATGAACCCTGATGGACAGGTGGTATGGGAATTGTCCAATGATGATTTTCAAGCGAAAGTCCTTCAAGATCCCTGCGGAGCCCAGCGACTTCCAAATGGAAACACGGTGATCGCCAGCTATGGCGCAAATGAGGGAATTAGGCTGTTCGAGATAGACAGAAAAAAGAAAATCGTTTGGAGCTTCAAAAGATACCGTGTTCATGATTTTCAAATACTGACCACAAATGGCAAGCCCATCAAAGGAACCCCCTTGAAATAATTTTTGTTCAGCAATTTTAGCCTACTCATCTTATGCAAACAGTACCAGATGTTTTTATGTTTCTTGGAAGGTTTCATCCTTTGTTTGTCCACCTGCCCATAGGGCTTTTGGCTTTCACCCTATTCGCCGAGTCAATGCTGCTGTGGAAACCGAGGGAGTCTTTTAAAAAAATCATTCCGGTACTTTGGCTTTTTTCAGCCTTGGGTGCTGCCTGCTCCGCAGCCTCAGGTTACCTCCTTTCACTCGGGGGCGGATATGAAGAAGATGCACTAAGCTTCCACAAAATCGGGGGTATTGCCTTGTGCTGTATTTCAACAACATGTTACCTGTTCTATGTTTTACCGTTGGATTTTATGAAAAAAACGGTTCGGCCAATCCGCTACCTCCTTGTGTTGGGTGCCGGAGTACTGCTCGTTACAACCGGACATGGTGGAGGATCACTTGCGCATGGCAGCAATTACCTGACCGAATTCAGCCCTATACAAACGTCTGCTGTTGGTGAAGCAGACAGATATGATGAAACCGCCTTAGAGGCGAAGGCAAGCATTTCAAGCCTTGATTCTGCAGATATTTTCAAGCATGTTGTCATGCCCATTTTACAATCAAAATGTGTAAGCTGTCACAATGAGGAAAAGAAGAAAGGAGGGTTGCTGCTGACGTCCTATGATGCCATCCTTGCCGGTGGTAAAACAAAAAAGGGTGTGATGGCAGGAAATACAGCAAACAGTGAAATCTTCAGGCGCATCACGCTTCCAAAGAACCACAAGGAATTTATGCCAACAGATGGGAAAAAACCGCTGACCGAAAATCAGGTAAGCATATTGGAGTGGTGGATTGAGACAGGGGCGCAACAAAACATGATGATTGCATCAATGCATCCTGATAAAAAAATGCAGGATGTTCTTGAAGATTTTTTTCAGATTGGAGAGGCCGCTATCCTTTCATACGCAGCAAAAGCGCCAGATCGCAACAGCCTTGCTGATTTGCTCAAAGCCGGCTTTCAGGTAAACATGATCAACAAAGGCAGCAACCTCATTGAAGTCAAATTCAATGGAAAGGAAAACCAAAAACCAAACCTTGGTTTGTTGAAGTCAGTGCAGGAAGGCCTGGTATGGCTTCATCTCACCAACTGTGGCATCACTGATGAGGATCTCGTCATTGTTGGGGGCCTGTCCAATCTTTACAAACTCAATCTAAACCGAAATGCAATTACAGACAAAGGTGTTGTTGAGCTGGCCAACTTGTCTAAACTGGAATACCTGAATCTCTACGGAACATCCATAACGGAAAAAAGCCTCCCGGGATTGATCAAATTGCCAAAACTTAAAAAGCTTTATGCCTGGGAAACCGCGATCGATAGCAGCTTTTCAATGAATGGCATAAATGCTGCCAAAGACCTGGAGTTGGTATTCAAACTGGCCCAATGATGTTAAAGGTGATTTTTTCTTGTTTTCAAAGAAATCGTTCCGTTAAAAAGCCCATGCGCATGTTAAAATTTTGATACCCCTATTCAAACAAAAAAAGGTGGCCCGTTTCCGAACCACCTTTGTGTATCAATTGCGTTTATTTTTTATGCCAGATCAAAACGATCAAGGTTCATGACCTTGTTCCAAGCGGCAACAAAATCCTGCACAAACTTCTGCTCAGCATCTTCGCAAGCATAGAGTTCAGCCAAAGCGCGGAGTTCAGAGTTTGAACCAAAGATCAGGTCAGCACGGGTAGCCGTCCACTTCAATTCTCCTGTTAAACGGTCGCGTCCTTCGAATGCTTCGCTTGATGCGGATGAAGCTTTCCAGGTGGTGCTGAAATCAATCAGGCTCGTGAAGAAATCATTGGTAAGCTGTCCGGGACGCTTGGTGAAAACACCATG
>JAIPBY010000167.1 GCA_021738605.1 Chitinophagaceae bacterium
GCAAATTCCCTGTTTTCAAACTCTGCAAGGTCTTGTGGATCTGGCATCCAGTTTCGGTGGGTTGCCTTTTCTCCCACCACCATGAAAAATGGTTTCTGTTTGTCGCGGCCATCCAACCATTCCAAAGCAAAGTCACTGATCAGGTTGGTAACATATCCCTTGTGCCTCACCGTGTCCTTGTTCATGTGCACAAAATCTGGCTGAAAATAGTTCCCTTGGTCTGGCAATACCCTCCAGAAATCAAACCCGCCGGGAAGAGTATTGAGGTGCCATTTCCCAATCCAGGCGGTCTGGTAATTGTGTTGTGATAGCACGCGTTGGATCTGTTGCTGGTTGGAATCAAATGCACGGCGCGGGCTGTTGTCGCGCAAACCATTGACATGGCTGTATTTGCCTGTCAGCAGTACTGCCCTGCTTGGAGCACAGATGGAATTGGTGACAAATACATTTTTGAACAAGGCCCCTTCTTTTGCAATCCTGTCAATGTTGGGGGTTTGCATCAACTTGCTTCCGTATGCACTGATGGCCTGCTCGGTATGGTCATCTGAAAAAATGACCAGGATATTGGGGCGCTTCTCCTGTGCAATTGACTCAAATGAAAAAAGGCAAAATATCAAAACAAAAAAGACAGGGCATGCTTTTTTCATAACTGGGGGTTGATGGATAATAAAATATATCAATACGGTGAATTGTACCTTCCAATTTTTCTGCGGTAAGCGGGAAGGTACTTTTTATACATGAAAGAGAGTTCTACTGATTTGTAATTGACTGATCCCGATTTTGAAGAGGAAGCACTCACATCATAACTCAATCCAAACTGGAATCCATTGAATGCATAGCCAACGTAGGGAGTAATTGCATCGTTCACTCGGTAGTAGAGGCCGAGGTTGAACATCCTTACCTTTTTTTCCTCAAATCCACTGGCACCGTGTTGAATTCCCATGATGGCACCCAAAGAAGTAACAGAAATGCCATCCTGAATAAGGTGAAGGGCGCTAAAATTAGCACTGATGATATCATTGATGGCTGTTCCAAAATCTGCATGGGCAGTGTACCTTGGAGATATCTTTTTTGTAGGGTCATTCATCAGACTCTTCTTGGTTTTGATGAACCGGTAACCGGAAATACCAAGATTCAAAAAAGAAAACTCAGCATCATACGTGTACAAAAGTCCTGCTGTTGCTGAAGTGAATGAAGTTGAATTACCAAGATTCATTTCTGCTGCAGGCAAGGCCTGATTGAAACCTGAGCTAGAAAGTTGCTGGTCAAATGTCAATCCGCCAAGGTCCACCCTGGTGCTATTGTTGACAACGCCTAATGCAACTGAAATGCCATTCCCATTGTCATCCAGTGCCTGGTGGTAGCTGGCATTGAGGTTGACAAAATTGCTTTTGTACAATCCATCCATGGCCTTTTCTGCGAGGACCATTCCCCCCAGCCCAAAATAACTTTGTCCTTCGAGTGTCTTTAATTTTCCATCAATGGAAATGGTTTGGGTACTATAAGGAGAGATGCTCCCAATCCATTGTCGCCTGATGTTACTTGCTGCTCTCCAATCTGCATCACTGGACCCCGTCAATGCAGGATTGATAGACATTGGCGATACAATGAACTGTGAAAAATTCGGCTCCTGTGCTTGCAAAGCGATGGGAATGCCTGCTGCCAGCGCAAAGCCAAAACATGCAAAGAATATGTGTTTTATTGATTTTCTCATATCATCGCATTAACAGTACACTACCAGTTTGTTGAACCTTGTTTCCATTGATATCAATGCCCTCGGCTATCCAGAGGTAAGCATCCATCGGTTGTTGCCTTCCAAAACTTATTCCGTTCCATCCCTCAGCAGTTGTTCGGGTTTCGTAAACCTGCTTTCCGAATTTATTGAAAATTTTCATGTAGGTCAACGACTTCATCCCTGCGATATAAGGATAAAGAACATCATTTACGCCATCTCCATTGGGGGTGAAAGACTTGGGCACAAAAATATTGACCAATGCTGAATCAAATACAAGCACCTTGATGGTGTCCACAGTTACACATCCTGCAGGCGAAGTCATTTTAATATAATATGACTGCGTCTGGTTATAAGTAAAGACAGGATTGTTTATTCTGTAAAAATTAAGGCCCCATGAAGGTTGCCAATCATAGGCATAATTGATGCCCTCAAACGTTCTGGCCTTCAGCTGAATGGGCCTGGCTGAGTTTGTACTTACCGTTTCCAGTTTCGCAGCACGAATGGGCTCAGCAATCATGATCAGGCTGTCTTTTGATATGGAATAAGTACAGGAAGGAACACTGGCAGAAAGGGTTATTTTTTTCAAACCGCCTCTCTTAAACATGGTTGTTGCATTGTACATTTTAGAAGAGTCTTCTCCATTGAAATTCCATTTCCAGCTGATGTTCCTGACGGATGAAGTATCAGAATAATTCACGAATTGTTTTACGGTATTGATACAATTGATAGGGTCATTGGAGAATGAAATGCCAAACGTTTTCAGGTCTGCCATCCTGATGCTGTTGACGGTCATGTTGGTACAACCCAATGAATCAATCACCATCGCGGAATACGTACCCTGCATGTAGGCATTGAAATTGACGCTGTTGGCATTGTTGATAAGGGTATCATTCCTGTACCATTGGTAAACCTTGGCCAGTGGCGATATAGACATGGGTTGAAACTGCCCAATACAAATAAGGGTTCCATTGGGAGCATTGATGGTATTCAGCGGCAATTTATTGAGTCGTTGAACAATGCTGGCAACGCCGGCTGAAGCGCCGGTTGTATCGCTTGAGCAATAAGCATCACTCACATTCATGATGGTCATCCGGTACACCGAATCATTCGGGAGGTTGGATTGAACAAATATTGAATTGGGTTTAGAGAAGCCCCCCACCTGGGTTAGGAAGCCATCCTTGTTGTCGATATAACTGATGGACCATGGTCCTGTTCCGGTGAAACTGAAATTCAAGGTATCATTGGCATTGATACAAACATTAGAAAGTCCGGTTATCTTTACCCTTGGCGTTGGGTTAACCGCAACCCTCAGCTGGAATGGATTGCCCAGACAGCCATTGGTGCTTGTCTGAACCTGGTAACCGGAATACACAATGCTATTGCCTGAGTTGGCCAATGTTTGCGTTACACTTGACTTGTAGGTTGTATCATTAGAAGTGTATCCTCCCAAAGCAAATGATGGATTCACTTCATTGAATTTCCATTTGTAAAGGGTATTGCTGGGCACACCTGAAGGACTGAACACGAATTGTTTTCCATTACAACTGTTGGTCGTTTGGTCTCCGATTTTAGCAATAGGCTTGACAGTGACAAAGACGTTGAACGGCTTGAGTGCACAGACTGGATTGGATGGATTGATGGTATACACCGCTAATGCATTGGAGTTGATTCCGCTGTTAAGCGTATCATATACCAGGGTTTGAGGAGCTGTTTTTTGGGTAAAACTGCTCAATGATCCTGATGGCAAAATGGTTGGAGCCTCCCAGGTATAGGTAGTGCGCATCGGCTCAAGATCAACAGGCAAGCTAAACTGGCTTCCACTGCAAATTGTTATGTTTTGATCAGGTACAATTGGCGCAGGATTAACAGTGAAGGTTACAAATTGTGTACTGTCTGTACAGCCATTGAATGTGGTTCTGTAATTGTAAGTAACCTTTACTGCTTTAATGGTAGTATCAAGCAGGGTTTCTTCAATAAGAAAACTTCCTCTTGAAGACAGGTTGCTTAATCCGGGTATGCTGTCCCTGGTCCAGGTGAAGATGGTGCCTGGTGTATTGCTTGTTGGAATATAGGTAAATGGTGTGCCGCTGCAAATATCAGGCAATGACTTAGGACTGCTCAAAACAGGTATAGGGTTAACAACCACGCTCAGTTTGAATGGATTCCCCAAACATCCGCCTGAGCTGGCTCCTGGAATAATTGGAGTGAGATTATATTCTGCAACTGATGGGAAATCAGTGAGGTTCTTGAGGCTTCCTGTAACATTGGTTGTTGGGATGATGGTGTTTTCAGTTCCCCCAATCAATCCAACGCCAAGACTAGGCCTGCTCCACAGGAAAACAGCACCAACGCTGTTGGGCGGGTTGATGTTGAAATTAGTGCCGCTGCAAACAGGGGTTGTCTGGTCATTCAAGGTAAGTACCGGATTAACCACCTCATAAACAGTTTGCTGGTTGGTACAGCCATTTGCCGTCATCGTAAATACATAGGGCACCTGTACCGTGTTGAAAGTGGTATTGGTGAGCTTTTCGCTAATGCTGTTGAAGCCCTGTGTCAATGGTTCAGTTACCCCAACTACATAAGACCTGGACCAACTGAAACTCACATCCCTGGTACTGCTGACAGGCGTGTAATTGAAAAGATTTTCAGAACAGATGGCAGTAGGCTTGATGGGGCTGGTAAGGATGGGCTGAGGATTGACAACCACTGAAACAACCTGGGTCTTTGCATTCAAACATCCATTGTAGAGCAATGAGAAACGGTAGTTTACGGTAATCGGATCTCCTATGGAGTCTATGAGCAACTCGTTGATATCGGCGTAGCCAGAAGTGGCAGCATTTTGAAGCCCTGTCATCCCATCTCTTACCCAAATGAAAGCTGTACCAGGAAAATTGCTGGTGGGCAAATAGCTCAAAGTAGTTCCGCTGCAAATGGCTGGGAGATTCAATGGACTTGTCAATGTCGCAGAATTGGCTTTGACATTCACTTTCACAGTGAAAGGATTACCTACACAACCATTGGCAACAGGCGTAACATTGTAAAAAGCGCGCCCGGTAGTAGTATCGCTGTTGGTATTTCTTAAAGTCTGACTGATCAGGGTTTGCAATACATCTTGTGGAGAGCCTCCTGTGATTCCATTGGAATATGTGGGTTCAACCCATCTGTAAAGTGATCCTGCAGGAAGATTGTTGGGCATGGCTACAGTAAATGGACTGCCACTGCATACCGTTGAAACCAAGGTATCCGTTATGTAGGGTGATGCCTTGACCGTTACCACAATCGAGAATGGCTTTCCAACACAATCGCCAAACCTTGGCGTCATCTTGTACGTAGACATCACATCAATGGAGTTGGTCGTATTGGTCAATACCTGACTGAAGCTAGGCACTGGCGTGGTTTGCGCAACGCCACCGAGAACAGCATTGGGGATATTGAATACCGGCGCATCCCATGTATAGGTAGTGATAAAGGGTAAGGGAGATGGATTCATTGAAAACGGATTCCCAGGACAGATCGTGGTATCCTTGTTCAAAATGGTGGGTGTCGGGTTCACTGTCGCCACAAAACTGAAAGGTTTGCCAGGACAACCCTGTGCAATCGGTGTAACGGTATAGGTGGCTTGTGAAATATTGTTGGAAACATC
>JAIPBY010000168.1 GCA_021738605.1 Chitinophagaceae bacterium
TATTGTTCATCTGCCCGGATGCTTCCAATGTTGCCATCAGTTTGCCAATGGATGCATCAAGGTGTTCAACCAGGGCAATGTTCTTGGCCCTTACTACTGTTGCATCAGGTTCACGTTGTTTTACTTTGTCAAGAAACTCTGCAGGCGGTTGAATCGGAAAATGCGGTGCATTGTAAGCCAGATAAAGAAAATACGGAGCGGTGGATTTATTTTTTTCAACCACATAATCGATAGCCCAATCCGTAAACAAATCGGTTGCATGTCCTTTGGGATCAATCCCTTTTTCATTCTCTCTCATCCAGTTGATGCCATCGCGGCGGTGTGTATAATAGTCGTCCATCATGTCTCCCAGGAATCCTTTGAACTGGTCAAACCCTTTGCTGTTGGGGATGTTGGGTTTATCAAATCCAAGGTGCCATTTGCCAATGATGGCCGTTTGATAGCCAGATTTTTTGAGAACAGCAGGCAAGAGGATGGCATCTTCTTTGAGGTAGCCCCAGGAATCTTTTTGCTGTTGCCTGATGACGCCCGGTACGCCAACAAGATCGGGGTAAATACCCGTCAGGAGTGCAGCCCTGCTTGGAGAGCAGACAGTTGAATTGGCATAAAATTTTTTCAGAAAAATACCCTTTGCTGCCAGTGCATCGATATGAGGAGTCCTGACATCCTTGCCTCCAGTAAAAGACAGGTCTGCATAACCCAAATCATCGGCAAGGATGAAAATGATATTGGGTTTTGATGCAATGGTTGATTGTGCAACTGCATTGAATTGCAAGAACATCATGAGTTGAAAAAACAGGAAGGTTTTTGGCTTCATGGTTTAAATATAGCCAATTCTGTTTTTGTCAAGCCCCGTACCTAAAGGTTTTCCTTCACAAAATCAGCGCAGTATTGTTTGATCATCTCCCTGACTGTTTTGAACTGCTCCATGATTTCTTCTTCTGTTCCTGTTGCTTTGGCGGGGTCAGGAAAATTATAATGAAATAGTTTAGCACCAGTGGGGAAATAGGGGCATCGTTCTTTTGCATTGTCACAGACCGTGATCACAAAGTCCATGTCAATGTTTTGGTATTCCAGCACATTGTTGGAAGTATTGTTTGAAATATCCATCCCATCTTCTTTCATGATGGCGATGGCTCTTGGATTCACTCCATGAGTTTCAACACCTGCGGAATAGATTTCTGCCTTTCCGGCGGTCATTGCTTCAAGGTATCCGTGGGCGAGCTGACTTCTGCAACTGTTGCCTGTGCAGAGTATAAGTATTTTTTTCATCCGATCTTGTTTTTAGCAACAGCCACCACCGGGCGTGCATTGTTTGGTTTCAATTGGTTTTTGTGCAAATACTGTGATGCTGAAGATGCCGATTCCTCCTGCGCGAAAACTGGAAATCTCTTCTGCACTCAGGTGGTTGATCAGGATATCATCAGGAATATAAATGGGCTTTTCTTTTTGGATGGTGATGTTGTCAAAACCATTGGCATTGATCAGCTCAAGATAAACCTGTTTTTGAATGGCTCCGGAAACACATCCTGCATACATTTCAGCTGTTTCTTTCAGTACATTGGGCAGGGCTCCCACCAAGACCACATCTGAGATGCTGAAATGGCCACCTGGTTTCAATACCCTGTATATTTCCTGAAACACAGCATGTTTGTTCGGAACAAGGTTAAGTACACAATTGCTCACCACAACATCAGCTACATTCGATGTGATAGGCATCTGTTCAATATCACCCTGCCTGAATTCAACGTTGTTGAAGCCTCTGGCTTCAGCATTTTTTCTGGCCTTCTCAATCATGGCGCTGGTGAAATCAATGCCGATGACTTTTCCTGTGGCACCGGTTTCATGGCGTGCAATAAAACAATCATTTCCTGCGCCGCTGCCAAGATCAACTACGAGATCACCTTCCTTGATTCTGGCAAACTGTGTTGGCAGTCCGCATCCAAGTCCCAAATCGGCATCGGCATTGTAGCCCTCAAGTGTTGAATAATCATCAGACATGATATTGTACACTTCCGTACTGCATCCACCTGCACCACAACAGGAAGACATATTTGTTTCCTTGTCTTGCAGGGCGATCTCGCTGTATTTCTGTCTTACGATTTCTTTTAATTCTGCTTCGGTTTTCATTTTGTATTTTTTAAGCGTGATGGATCAACAACATTTCAAATCAGTCAGGGCCGGGCGTTCAAACAAATTCTTCAATGCGGTTTTGGCTTTTTCCCATTCAGCCGCATCTATGCAATAGCAGACGGATGTTCCCTCAATTTCACCTTTGATCAGCCCTGCCGCTTTCAATTCTTTCAGGTGCTGGGAAACGGTGGATTGGGAAAGCGGGATTTCATCCACGATATCGCCACAAACACAGGCCTTCTTTTCGATCAGCAAATTCAGGATCAAAACACGGGCAGGATGCGAAAGGGCTTTCGCATATTTTGACACTGTATTTTCTTCTTCTGCGAAGGCGTGGTTTTTACTGGCTCCCATATTAATCGCAATATTACGATTAAATAATGAATCTGCCAAAATTCCTTCATCGTCGCCCTTTGAAGGGATGACCTGATCATGTCAAAAGCTTGTGTAAATTTTGCTACCTTCAAGGGCATATCCCAAACGCAGCATTAACACAATCGCATGTACAAATCAACCGCATTTCTTGCCTTTTTGATGTTCTTCTCCAGCCTTGCCATTTCCCAAACAAATGATCTTGCCATCATCAGGCAAAAGGTGATTGCAGAATTGTTTACCAATGCTGTTGCCGACAACCAGGTGGAAACCGTTGTTGCCAAAATGAAGGAGGATGGCAGCTTTCCTGGAATTGATTATGCAGACCTGAGCAATATTGCAGGGTTTCCCCAGCAGCGACACCTTATTGATCTTCTTTACCTGGCAAGGGTCTACCAATCAAAAAATTCCAAATATTACCACTCAAAGCAGTTGATGGAAACGATTATAAAGGGTCTGGATTTCTGGGTAAAAAATGATTTCATTGGCGACAATTGGCATGATAGCCAGATTGCTGTTCCTACTCTTCTAGTTAACCTGATGCTGGTCTTGGGCAATGAGCTCCCAAATGACCTGGTTGAAAAGCTCCAGCCCATCATCGGAAGGGCCAATATGAGCGCATCGGGTGCGCGTCCGAGTGGCGACAGGATTGTGATTGCAGGCATCCTGGCCAAAAATATGCTGTTCAGGGAAAATTTTTCGGAATTTGAAAAGGTGATCAAAATCATTGAAGGCGAGATCAAGTTTTCAACCGGGGAAAGAGGCATTCAGCATGATTATAGTTTTCACCACCGTCCTGACAGGGTAAACAATACCACCTCTTATGGCTATGGTAAATACGCGAATGCATTTGGTGAATGGCTGGTTTATGTGGATGGAACCAAGTACCAGTTTTCAAAAGAAAAGATCAACCAGCTGGTGGATTATTATATCGATGGCATCACCAAGCAATTGGTTTATGGGGTTTATGAGGATGTCAGTGTGAAGAACAGGGACATCACCAGCAAGAACAATTTTCAACCCCGTGGCACACTGGAAATTGAACGTTTGCTGGTGGGTACTGATTACCGCAAAGCGGAACTGGAAGAACTGATCCGCCTAAGAAAAGGAACGGCAAAGCCATCAAAATCTTTTGCGAAATTCTTCTGGCAGACAGAACATTTTGTTTTCCAGCGTCCGAATTTTTATACAACTGTGCGGATGTTTTCGACCAGGAATGCGAACATGGAAATGCCCTACAATGGTCCGGGTAAACCCACCCATCACCGTGCAGACGGCACCAATTATCTCGTGTTGAAAGGCAATGAATACCATAACATCTGGCCGGTATATGATTGGCAAAAAATATCCGGCACCACGGTATTGCAGAAGCCCAAGTTGCATGGTCCGGAGGATATCCAAAAGAAAGGATTGACAAGATTTGTCGGGGCCGTAACAGATGACCTGTATGGCGCTGTGGTCTTTGATTTCAAGAGTCCGCATGATATGGTGGAGGCCAAAAAATCATGGTTCTTTTTTGATGAGGAATATGTTTGTCTGGGAACAGACATCCGGTCTGAAAGCAAGCTTCCTGTTGCGACCACCATCAATCAGGTTTTGCTGAAGGGTGATGTTACCGTCATGCAGGATGGTAACAAGTCAGTGCTTCCCGGTGGAAACCGCATATCAGAAAAAGTGAAATGGATACACCATGACAGGGTTGGATATATTTTTCCTGAGCCTGCAAAAATCAATGTATCCAACCAAAACGAAACGGGTACCTGGGCTTCCATCACCGATCAAAAAAACATCAGCAAGGAACCAGTGAATGAACAGGTGTTTAAACTCTGGTTTGACCATGGCGCGCGTCCAACAAAAGCAGGTTATCAATACATTGTTGTTCCTGATATAGACCAGAACAAACTGATGGAAACCAGTCAAAACAATCGCTCCATCAGAATCTTGTCCAATACCGATACTGTTCAGGCCGTGATGCACGGCAAGCTCAACATGGTTCAGGCCGCTTTTTACCAAGCAGCTGAACTGAAAGTTAGCCCAACCTTTTCCTTGAAAATGGACAGCCAAGGCATGGCCATGATCAAGATGGATGGCAGCCGTATCAAGACAATCAGTGTTGCTGATCCATCAAGGCAATTGAGGCGGATCTCCATCACTGTCTCAGGCATTTATGCTGTAAAAAAGGAGGGCCTTGTTTGTCTGCCCAACAATCAGTTGCAACAAACCATCCTGCTCATCGACCTTCCACAAGGCGTGTATTCCGGAAAATCAGTCAATCTTCAATTTTAATTTCAAGTACAACATCTCATGAACTATCAGGCAAGTCAATCGAGGTATCAGCAAATGACCTACCGCCGTTGCGGAAACAGTGGTCTTCAGCTACCCGCCATTTCATTGGGACTCTGGCAAAATTTTGGACATGTCGATTTGCGTTCAACTTTTGAACAGGTCCTCCATACTGCATTTGATTTGGGCATCACCCATTTTGACCTGGCCAACAATTATGGTCCTCCTCCAGGCAGTGCTGAGTCCAATTTTGGTGACATCATGCAGGGTGATTTTGGAAAGTACCGCGATGAGATGATCATTTCCACCAAGGCCGGATACACCATGTGGGACGGGCCTTATGGCGATTGGGGAAGCAAAAAATATTTGGTGGCCAGTTTGAGCCAAAGCCTCAAAAGAATGAAGTTGGACTATGTTGATATTTTCTATCACCACCGTCCAGACCCCAATACACCTTTGGAAGAGACCATGACCACCCTTGATCTGATGGTAAGGCAAGGTAAAGCACTGTATGCGGGCATTTCAAATTATCCGCCGGATGAGGCGCAGAAGGCATTTGATATCTTGAAACAGCTGGGCACTCCCTGTCT
>JAIPBY010000006.1 GCA_021738605.1 Chitinophagaceae bacterium
GCGGATGCATACCCTGAAACAAATGCATACAGCACTTCAAATAACAAATACAATGCTTTTCAAAACAACCAGGTTCAAAAAGACATGAGCATGTTTGCGGAGCTTGCCTCTCCTGAACAAAAAGACCTGACTGTTCAACTGCCCAAAAACCTGGAGATACCAACACTACCACAAAAAACAATGATCAATAACAGTCAGGATAACATTATACCTAAAGACGAAAAGAAGCATTCAATTGGTGCTGCGTTTGAAACGGTCATTGAACAAGCCAAAAAAATAAAGAAAAATGCAAGCTGGCAGATTTATGCGAGCCCCAGCATGGGTTACAGAAGATTGAAGGGTGAAGCTTCGCGATCCATGTACCAATACAGTGTTTTTTCACTGAGCACGAATGCCGTTTTTGCCAGGAATGTGAAGGACGCCGTTTCCCACAAACCAGGGATGGGCTTTGAAGTTGGTACGGCCATGTTCTACCCCCTTTCCAAAAAACTGAACTTTAAAGCAGGTCTTCAGGCAAATTACAACCATTATCAAATTGAGGCATTTAGCTCTGTTCCAGAAATTGCCAATTATGGCATGAACAACTATGCATTTGGCAGCTACCCGATCAGTGCTGTTTCGTTTTACAGCAACAACAGCGGCTATTCTCCTGCCACCCTTCGCAATGAGCATTACATGATATCCATGCCCATCGGAATCGACTATGAGATAGCAGGAACGAGAAAACTAAATTTTTCAGTTGCTTCGACCCTCCAACCTACTTATGTTTTTGCCAACTACGCTTATCTCCTGTCTACAGATTTGAAGCATTATGCAAAAGAGCCTACGCTCAACAGAAGATGGAACTTGAACGCTGCAATTGAGGCCAATCTTAACATTGAAAAAGGCGGCTTCAAATGGAGCATAGCCCCACAATTCCGTTACCAGATGCTTTCCAGCTTCAAATCAAAATATCCCATCAAGGAAAACCTGACGGATTTTGGCATCAAGGTTGGTGTCATCAAAACAATAAAATAGTTCATTCTTCAACTGCTTCGTAATTTTGTCTGATGAAGCTGATTAGAAGATTCATTTACGTATTGTTGTCGCTTTTTTTTATCGCTTGCAATCAGTCAAGTGAAGAAAAAAATCATTTCCCTATCCATGCATTTTTGGATGAGGAACTTGCGCAAATTGATTCTCTTCCCATTGCCATCATCCTCACCCGGGAAACAATTGGAAAAACTGATACTGTCGTGGTAGATAAAAAAGAATTCAGGCCCCTTGCAATGGAGTTGATAGGCATTGACCTACAGGAAAAAAAATACCAAAAAAAATACCAGGAACTCGTGCTTGAAGATGTGCAGCTGGGGAATATTTCAATAAGCTATACCACCGAAGAACCAGACCTCCCCATCAGAAAAATTGAGCTCAACATTGATGCCGGCACCAATAAAATAAAAAGCATTTTTGCTGAAAGACAAGACAAGGAGGGCGAACAACTGCTGATCAGAAAAATTCTTTGGACAACTGCCACAGAACTGATGGTCAATACAAGCTTTTACAAGGAAGGTCAATTGTTGAACAACCTTACTGAACGGTACAACTGGGCCATAGGCAACTAAGGATGGAACAATTTGATTTTACAACAATCCAGAAAACACTGCCAAATGCACCCGGCATCTATAAATACTATGGCGCCCAACAGAACCTCCTTTATATTGGAAAGGCAAAAAACATAAGGAAACGCGTCAGTTCGTATTTCACCAAAAGCAACCATTCTTTCAAGACACATGAACTCGTCAAGCAAATATGGCAAATTGATTTTACAATTGTACAATCAGAACACGATGCATTGTTGCTGGAGAACGCCCTGATAAAGGAGTTCAAACCGAGGTATAATATTGAACTCAAAGATGACAAGACCTATCCATACATCGTCATCAAGAAAGAAGATTTTCCAAGGGTATTTTTAACCAGAAGAAAAATTAACGATGGGTCTGAGTATATTGGTCCCTTTACTAGTGCTGCCAAGGTGCGGGACCTGTTGGAGTTTATTAAACAACATATACCACTAAGGACCTGCAGTTTGAATCTATCAGACAACAACATCAAGAAAGGGAAATACAAGGTATGCCTGGAGTACCATCTGGGCAATTGCAAGGGTCCCTGTGTCGGATTGCAACAGTCCGACGACTATGCCAACGGTGTAGAACAGATCCGTCATGTCATGAAAGGGAATCTGAGTGGCATCATTGCAGCATACAAGAAAAAGCAGCAGCAATATATTGCAGACCTGGCCTTCGAGAAGGCAGACATGATGCAACAGAAGATCAATTCCCTCAGAAATTACAGGTCTTCTTCAGTTGTTGTGAGCCCCCGCCTGGGAGACCTTGATGTATTTGCCATGGCCAGTGCCGATGACCAGATCATCGTCAGCTTTCTTGCAGTAAAGAATGGCACCATCACCAATTCAGGCACTGATGCATTCAGGCTGAAATTAGAGGAGGAAGAAGCAGAAATTCTATCACAAGCCATCATTCATTTTCAAGCCCTTTACAGCAGTGATGCAAAAGAGCTGGTGATTCCTGTCAACATTGAATTTGGATTTGAAGACTATCAATTGACCATCCCAAAATCCGGTGACAAGAAAAAGCTCCTTGAGATGGCACAAACCAATGCAGACTATCTTGTTACAGAAATCAACAGGAAAAAACGACTGCACCTTGCAGAAAATGAATACATCAACGAAGAATTATTGCCCAAGGTCATGGAAGCACTTTCACTCAAAGCCTTGCCTGAACACATTGAGTGTTTTGACAACTCCAATTTTCAGGGTGCTTACCCGGTATCTGCCATGGTCTGCTTTAAAAACGGGCTGCCCAGCAAAAAAGACTACAGGCATTTCAAGGTAGCAACCGTTGAAGGAATCAATGACTTTGCCACCATGAAAGAAGCTGTTGGCAGGCGTTACAAACGCTTGCTGGAAGAGCAGGCACCACTTCCACAACTGGTGATCATCGACGGAGGAAAAGGACAACTAAGTTCTGCCATGGCCGCCATACAGGAATTGGGATTGTCAGGTAAAATGACCCTGATAGGCTTGGCAAAAAATGTTGAAGAGCTATTTTTCCCTGGCGATCAGGAATCGTTGAAACTGGAATTTAACAGTGATGTTCTGAAATTTATCCGAAGCATCAGAGATGAGGTACACAGATTTGGAATCACCTTCCACAGACAAATAAGAAGCAAGGGTACCTTTAAAAATGAGCTGGAAGGCATCAACGGCATTGGTGAAAAAACAGCTTTCGAGCTGCTGAGCCATTTCAGGTCTGTCAAGAAGATTCAATCCGCCTCATTGCAGGAGCTAAGTGAACTTGTTGGCAACAAAAAAGCAACCCTGATTGCCAAGTATTTCAGTAAATAAATATGGGATGAAAAACCCCCTTACATTTCCGAAAACAGGGAGAAAAGTCGAGAGGTATTCCAATAAATAAAAATGGGCTGGAAATCCAGCCCATTTTTAAAATAATTTGAATCAATTAGAATGACCAGAGGTCTTGCTCAAAATTGAAGATCTTGTTTTTGATATTTTCTCCTTCAAGCAATTTCATGATATCATCCTTGATAAACTGCTTGATGAACATGTCGTAAGGATTCTCGATAGTAGACTTTACAATGTAGCTGGCAAAATAACGGCTTTCGAAAAGTTCTTCCCAACTCATTCTGGCTCCAAAATTCTTTCCATTGTATACTTCGTAAAGAGCAAGCACTGGGCGGAGGTCTGGATAGTATATCCAAAAAATCGGAGATTCACCCAATACATTGCCTTGATCATCTGTATAAGTCTTTATGGGAGCAATTCCTAAGATTCTAATAACCATCCTTGATGATTCCTTATCAAAAACCCACTCTTCTTTTACTCGGAATTTCATGATGTCGTCAGGATTAAACTCCTTGCAAACCAAAGAATCTTTCATGATCCCCTTTGAACCGGTTGGATCTTTTGCCCAATCAATTACCTGAACAGAATCACATCTTCCTGAAATCACCTCACCTACTTTGGCAACAGTCATCGGTGTTGTAAAGCGATCGTCAACATTGGGATCAAAAGCAGTTACATCTCCTTTTTTAAGGGCGCGAAGCAGTATGCTGATAAAACGCTGGTTACCATTGTCATCTTCTGCCTTGTAGCGAAAGGCAAGGTTCATTTTTTCTCTGATATCAATTTCCCTCCACACACGCTCGCGGTACCAGGCATCATCCTCACGGATATGCTCGTAGGCCAATGGTGTGCGGCTTTTAACCAGGTTCCTGTCGATTGCAGCATCAGATCGAAGGGACATCCTCACAGAATCAAATGCAAATGGATCCTTGGGCGGTGGCGGTGGCGCAGGCTTTACTGTATCTACCGGCATGGGGGTAACACTGGCATCGAGCACCTGTGTATTGGCAACCGGCTTTTTTGCTGTTGGCTTAGCAGCAGTCTTTTTGGGAGGGGTGGTTGTCTTCTTTTTTACTTGTGCTTCTACACCCTGACATACAATGAGTATAGACATACAAAATAAGAACAACCCTTTTAATGAAGATATTTTCATCGTAGACTTTTTTAATGCTTTATTTAAGAATATAGGTAAGGCTGGTAGGCAATACCCTTGTTTTCCCACCAGGATCTTTAACTACAATATCGGTAATGGCCACCAGTGAACCGGGTTTCAAACGTCCTACCAACCCGGCGGCATCTCCAGTCCACCTGGAACCCCGGTTATCAATTTGAACGAAATCACCGCCAGTTCCGGCTGCCCCAAGTTTATAGCTTACCACTTCGAAAGGTGCATCAAATTCAGCATCCTGAAGCTTAGCAATTACACCACCCATGGCCTTGAATGAGGCCGATGGAACATTGCCTGGCTTGAGGTTTCCAACATAGGCCACAGGGTCGGGCAGCTGCTTCACCCGGAAAGTAACCTTGCCTGCAGATTTTCCTTCTACCAAAACGGTTATGGTATGTTCACCAAACATTCCTGAACCAGGCTTTACAATGTATTTGTTTCCGCTAACTTTTGAAATACTACCACCGCTAAACTGCGCTGAAACCTTTTCACTTCCTGCTCCTGCAGTGATGGTCACGGGATTGTCAACACCAATGTAGAGCACATTCATTTTATCAGGGGATACTGCAATACCTGAAGGAGAACCAACAGTGTAATCAATTTTCTTTGAGATTGTTTTGTTTTCCCCGGTATTGGGATCAACAAAACTTACACTAACGTTCATGCTCCTGGAACCAGATCCACCAACATTGAATTTTTTCTCGGCCACGCCATTGGCATTGACCTGAATACTGGCTCCGTCGATGTTAACAACAGGCTTTACATTGGAGTTGAAAGCGCCAAGGCCGGCAGTTACTACCATTTCCTCACCGGGCATCAAATAGGTAGAACTTGTTCCAACCAATGGCTCAAACTTGTCCATGATCAACTTTACAGCACCCACCTGGTTGATACAAAAAGTAGCTGCCAGGTTCTCTGAATTTTTGATATCGTTTTGAAACTTGCTGAGGATGGTCAGCGACGCAATGGTTGGCGTCATGTGGAAATAATTGTTGACCCAATCCTTGACCTTGTCTCCGGTAGAAACATTTCCGGCAGCAGATTTGGGAATTTCAAGACTCAATGGAAGCTTTGATGTGATCTGAGTTGCCATCTCAGGATCTACCGCAATGAGTTTTTTCTTGAAGTTTTCGAGTGCCTCATACAAGGGCTTGCCGTTGCCTTTGGTATCAAAATACCTTGTTGAAGCATCGATATTGTCTTCCCTGAAAGAGCCATTGGTTGGGTCGAGGTCTGACTCTTCCTTCAATGCCTGCTTGTATTTTTCCAAAATGCCATAAGCCTCATCTGCAATAGACTTTACCTGATCGGCCTTGGGCTTCCATATTCCAGCTTTTTCAGCTGATTTTGGATCCTTGAGCATTTCGCCAAGGCTTGTATAAATACCACTTGTAGACGTGGACAAAACATTGTTCGACTCCCTCAGGCTGTTGTCTACCACCTTAAAAGCATTAAGGATTTCTGCAGACACATTCAAAGCGAGCAGCGCAGTCAACACCAAATACATGATGTTGATCATTTTCTGCCTCGGTTCTTTAGGTAGTGACATATAGATAGATAAGTTTAAAGATTAGAATTCAGGTGAACTGGACATTAACCACGGCCTTGCATGGCTGCAAGCATATTTCCATAAACACTGTTCAGGCTGCCGAGATTTTTTGCAAGCAAAGCAATCTGCTCCTGTGTTTTCATGGCATCATTCACACTACCCTGCATGGCCTGGCTGGCCTTGATCAGGTTGTCGTAGAATGCATTCATGGCCTTGATGTGGTTGCCTGAATCCTGCAACTCCAACTCATACATTTTATTCAACGAACCGAGGTTCTTTGTCAGTGACTGCACTTGCTCATGGAAAGCTTTTGAACCTTCTGCCGCAGTATTGAAATGTTGAACAGATCCGGCAGCATTGGCATAAGCGTCTTTCATGATGGTGAGGGCAGCAGTTGCTTCTTTTGTTTTTCCTGCAAACTCAGATGTTGCCGCAGCCACATCACCCATAGATGCCATTCCCTGCACGGTTGAATTGAATTTAGAAAAATTGCCATTCAACTTGGTGAGCTGATCGGTATCCAAATATTTTTCGATGGTCTCTTTAAGCAAATCAGCACCAGGGGTTGCATTGGCACCACCGCTGGCAACAGCTGCCTCAGGAGTAACTGGTTTTTTCATCTCGAGCCATGCGTAAACAAGAAAGATAACAGCCTCTGTCAACAAACCAACAGTAAGCATGATATCAGCGAATGATTTATGAAGGATTTTAGCCCAGGCACCGAAGATTACGACAGCGGCACCTACGCTTACAAAAATGTTTACATATTTCTCGAAAGTAGAGGATGAGTTGGATGATGACATAAAATATTTTTTTGTTGAAGTAAGTTTGGGAATAAAAAGTTTAGCGCTTGGTCTGCATGGGAGGAAGATCGATTACACAGCGAAAGCCCAAATAAGACTTGGTTGTATCCTGGTATTCATAGTTCCTTGTTGAGTTTTGGAGGAAAAATCCGATGTCCTTCCAACTGCCACCACGCACCACTTTTCTTTTCATCCTTGGAGGATCATTGTCCTTTGCATTCCACCTGATATCTGGATTCATGTCATGCTGGAAATTGTAAGCACCTTCATAATAAAGGGAAGATGTCCACTCAGCAACATTTCCTGCCATGTTGTAAAGACCAAAATCATTGGGCCAGTAAGCATCTGCTCTTACGGTATACATTCCACCGTCTTCTGGATAGTTGCCACGTCCTGGTTTAAAATTAGCCAACAAACAGCCTTTCTTGTTGCGGAGGTATGGACCGCCCCATGGAAAAGGAACTTGTGAGCGACCACCACGGGCAGCATATTCCCACTCAGCTTCTGTAGGAAGCCTGAAGTCTGATTCAGTCATGCGCTTTGACCTTTCCAGGAATGAGTTGAGGTAATGTGTTCTCCATTCTGTGAAGGCAGTTGCCTGCTTCCAGCTTATACCAACCACTGGATAAGCCCCATAGGCTGGATGGGAGAAATATTTTTTAGCATGCGGTTCATTATAAGAGTATGAAAAATCACGGATCCATACCAATGTGTCGGGATAGATGGGTGTATCTTTTTTTATAACAAATGTTGACCTTGGCTTGTCAGCGTTTTCTCTTTGTGCTGCTTCTTTATAGTCCAGCCACTCAGAATGGTAGATGATTTTCTTGGCGTCAATTTCTTTTCTGCCATTGATCCTGTTGTCTGGTGTTACAATCAATGCACTCAATTGCTCCTGGATTTTCGGATCTGCCCACTTGATGGTTTTCACTTTGCCCCAATCAATTGCACTGGATCCATCAGGCGCATTTTTCTTGAAATTCAAAATGCTTCCTGCGATGGAATCCCTTACCCAAAATACAAACTGGCGGTATTCATCATTGGTGATCTCCGTTGCATCCATCCAGAATCCATTGATGGATATCTGCTTGTTCCTTGCAGTAAATGCATAGCTGATGTCTTCATCAGAGGGACCCATGTGAAAGGTTCCTGAAGGGACATAAATCATGCCAGGAGGCTTTGGCATGATGTATTTACTTCCCAAGGAAACGCCACGCAACTGACCATCACCAACGGCTCCGGTTGACTTGCTTGACTTTCCGCACCCGGTCATGATGAGTCCGAGTGACAACAATCCCAATACATACAGAAAATTGCCTTTCATCTTAATTGCTGTTTTTGTGAGTATATCAACAAATATATATTAAAAAAAGGTACTAATTTTTAACCTAACCCCTTAATAATCTAAATTTTAACAAGCCGGAAACATCCGGCCTTGATCGTGAAAAACGGATAATTACCGGTCGTATTGCCTTTCAAAGCCTATCTTTTTGTTAAGACCAGGGCAATGGCTTCTTCAAGGCTTGCCATGGGTAGGCTGCAAGCGTAGTTCCTGCAAATGAAAATACGGGTGTCTATGCCTGTCACCCGGCCTTCCATCAACGGATAACCCGAGGTTGGTGCTGGGGAAGCCATGAATACTTTGTTGGGAACATAGGCAGACAACAGTGCAGTACCCATTTGCATGGCCTGGGGTCCAAGCACGAGGATTTCATGGGTGCCTTGGGTGTATTCCAGGAACAAATTGGCCCAGATGCCATAGGATGTGGGATATTTCACCGCAGCATCCTTGACCGTTTCCATCATCATTTCTGCCCTCTTCCGCCATTCCTGTTGATTAAACAGCAAGCCCAACCGGTGAAGGTTCCAGGCCATGATTGAATTTCCACTGGGAATGGCTCCGTCGTAGAGGTCTTTTTTTCTGACCAAGATATCTGTCTGAAAACTGGGGGTATAGTAGAAGAACAACTGCTCTTCATCACCGAAATTTTCTATGGCATACTGCATGAGTACTCTTGCCTTTTCAAGGTATTCCAGCGATCCTGTTGGCTCGTAGAGGTAAAGCAAAGCCTGGATCAGGTAAGCCACATCATCCAGGAAAGCAGGATATTTTGATACGCCCGCTTTATGGGTATGGAGGAGCTGACCATTGCTTTTGTCCTCAAAACTGCTCAATAAAAAAGCCATGTTTTGGGCTGCCAATGCGATCCATTCCTCTTCTCCAAAGGCTTTTCCAGCCTTGGAAAGGGCCTGGTTGAACAGGGCATTCCATCCGAGGATGATCTTGTCATCTGTAGCTGGTCTCACCCTTTTGCTACGGCAATCCATCAGTTTTGTTTTGGCTCCAGCCAGCAAGACCTTTGCCGCTTCTTCGGTGAGCCTGATATCCTCGGCCCATTCCTGAATGCTTTTTTGCATGCGGAGGATGTTCACCTCCTCCCAGTTGCCATGCTCCGTCACATCATACAAGGCAGCCATGGCAACTGCATCCTCTCCAAGGATTTGCTCAAACTCCTTTTTGATCCAAGTATAAAATTTCCCCTCCTCCCCTTCACTGTCTGCATCCAAAGCAGCATAAAACCCGCCATTGGCATCCTGCAATTCCCTTTGCATAAACCCAATGGTTTCCACCGCAACCCTTTTGTACTCGGGGTCTCCGGTGAGTTGAAAAGCTTCAGCCAAGACCAAAAGCAGCAAGGCATTGTCATAAGTCATTTTCTCAAAATGGGGCGCCAGCCATTGGGCATCGGTTGAATACCTGCAAAACCCTCCACCCAATTGGTCATAAATACCACCCCGCATCATTTTTTTCAGGCTCAGTATTGCTTGGTCCAACGCTTCCTTGTTGCCAGTGAAATGGTGATACCGCAAGAGATATTGAATGGTATAGGTTTGTGGAAACTTGGGAGCATTGCCAAATCCACCCTCCACTTGATCGGCTGCTCCCATGATGTTGTTGAATATTTTCTGGATTTGCTGGGGAGCAAACATTTCCTCCTGGGTAACCTGAAAACCTTTGTTGGATTTGAGCTGGTTCGATTTTTGGAGATGCTCAATCAGGTTGTTGGCCTGCTCCTCAATGTCGGCCCTTCTATTTTGGTAAGCCCCGTGAATCTGGACCAGCAACTCCTTCCATGAAATCCTGTTGTGCATGCTTTGGGGAGGAAAATAAGTCCCCCCATAAAAAGGCTTGCCATCGCTGGTGAGGAACATGTTCAAGGGCCATCCCCCATTGCCACTGGTGGCTTGCAGGGCATCCATGAAAAAATGATCCAGGTCAGGCCTTTCTTCCCTGTCAATCTTGATGCAAACGAAATACTGGTTCATCAAGGCGGCCGTCTGGAGGTCTTCAAAACTCTCCCGCTCCATGACATGGCACCAATGGCAGGCCGCATAACCAATGCTCACAAGCATTGGCCTGTCCTCTTGTTTGGCCCGCTGAAGCGCCTCATCGCCCCAGGCATACCAATCAACAGGATTGTGGGCGTGCTGGAGCAGGTAAGGGCTGGTTTCGTTGATGAGGCGGTTGGAATGGTTCATAAAAAAGAACCCCGGAATTCCGGGGCCGTATTAATTTATTGAAAAGATCATTTGGATTTCTTACGCTCTGTAAGGAACTTCTCGAGGGCTGCTACCATTGATGGCACCTGAGGGTCTGGTGCTTTGATTTGCAGGTTAAGGCCTGCTTCTTCGATGGCCTTTGAGGTGTTGCTTCCAAATGCCCCAATGAAAGTTCCGTTTTGGGTAAAGCCGGGGAAGTTCTCGAAAAGACTTTTTACACCACTGGGCGTAAAGAAACAAATCACATCAAACTCATGTGCAGAAATCCTGGATTTGATGTCACAACTAATTGTTCTGTACATGTAAGGATTAACAAACTCACATTGGTGATTTTTCAACCAGCCGACAATCTCATTGTCCTGTTGGTTTTCGGAGCAGGGGTAAATGAATTTTTCATTTACTTTATGCTTGTTGATGGTATCGAAAAGGCCTTTGTTGGTTCCATCTGCGCTGAAGAAAACCTTGCGTTTTCTGTAGAGAATGAACTTCTGAAGGTATAGGGCAACAGACTCACTGATGCAAAAATATTTGGTATCAGGAGAAACAGCAACCTTCATTTCCTCGCAAATCCGAAAGAAATGATCAATGGCATTTTTACTGGTGAGAATAACAGCAGAATATCCGGCAATATCAATCTTCTGTTTCCTGAAATCTTTGGATACGATGGCCTCCAGCTGAATAAAGGGCATGAATTCCATTTCCACGCTGTACTTGGCAGCCAATTCAAAATAGGGTGATTTAATGGATTCGGGCTTGGGTTGGGTGATAAGAATCCTTTTGACAGCTTTCTTTTCACCTGCTTCCGTTTTCTTTCCGTTTTTAACCATGGCTTGCGCTGATATTATGCAAAATTATAAAAATTTGGTGTATTTACAGTTTAGCATTTGAATTTACAAGTAGCCCCCCATCAAAAACTCGAAAGTTCTTGAGGTGAATTTCAGCACCACTGCAGATGGGAGTATTTCAAGCGAGACGACTGCAAGAAGAAAATTAAAAACACCCAATCTGGCCTGCTTGGAAAAAACCTGGAACCCCCTGATGAATCGAATCAAAAAAATAATAGCCAATAAAAAGAGGGAAAGCTTAAAAATGAAAAAACTTGAACCAGGTTCAGCAAAAGCCATCAAGAATGAAGCAAACAACATCAATATACCGGATATCTTGTTGTTGAGAAATACGATGAAAACATACCCCTCAAAGGGTTCTCTCAAATTGAATATCCATCCCATAAACAGAAGGAATAGATACTTGAATGCATAAACAATTACCAGAAAAACGAATATCAATCCCATGGACTGCCAACGTTCTATACCTGTAAAAAGCCGATTACCCCCCAGCCCAAAAAAAACAAAAATGGTTCCAGAGAGGATAAACAAAAGATTCATTAGAAATGCGGCAAGCGGCGCTTGGGTCATTTGGTCTTTTGCCTGTCGGTATACAAACCCTTCATTGGCAAATACCCTAAATACTTTTTGAAGATAGCTACTGAACACTGCATTGATCAAGGAGAGAAAGAAAAAAAGCAAAGCAAAGCTGTAAAACATCCACTCCAGGCGGGGTAGATTTCGCTTGGAAATAAACCATTTGGAGGCCTGGGAATTGGACTTGTAAAACTCACCTTTTGCAATGTATTTGGACACATAATTGCCATAAAATCCCTTTGCCTGACCAAGCTCAATCCTGTTGAGTTCAGCTGAATCTATGGGCCTGTGATTGACAATGAATGCTTTTCTTACAGAGTCTGCAATCAAGCTATCAATGTTAGCAGAAACCAGTTGCGGAACAGCAAAAGTAGAATCCTGGGCGGATGCAGGTGACATACCCAACAGGAAAAAGATTAACACGAGATGTTTGAACCAGTACATATTGCATGGCAAAATTAGTTCATTGGATCAACTAAAACAGACTAACAAATCCAAAATGAATTTTTGACTCCCGAAAATTGAAAGGAAGGTCCTTGTTTTTCCCAGCAGCATAGGCCAAACTAAAGAGACCAGACTTGGTTTCCAAAGCAAGGCCAACCCCTACTCCTGCATATTTTCCCTGCATATTGCCCTGAACAGATTTGCGGCCAAGATGGGCCGCATCAAGAAAAGAGAACAAATAGGAGGCGCTCCCAATAAGATACCGATACTCAACGGTTGCTATGGCATATTCACTGGCATAAAAACTTTCCTCATCAAAACCCCTCAATGTTTTTATCCCCCCCAGCTGGAAAAGTTCATTGAGAAACAGTTTTTTCCCATTGATCCAGCCCGCCTGCAAACCAGAACGAATGGTGGCATTTTGCCCCAGCTGGATGAATTGATCAACCTTCAGGTTCATCCTGAACTGAGCCGTAGAAAGGGTCATGGTATCGTAAAGTCCGGCAAAATCAAACGCATTGTTCAGCTGATCCTTTTTCAAGCTGGTGATGGAATTATTTTTCAGCAGCTTTCTGATGCCGCCAGACAAAGTCAGGTTAAGGTCCATTCCTTTACGGGGATTGAACCGGTAATCGGTTCCATTGAATTGCAGTTCTGCACCAATATTGGTGGTGCGCAAGTCTAAAAATACAGGCAGTTTTTTGGTGCGTTTGATGAAGTTGGTATCGACCTCAATCAGGTTGCTCGCATACTGCTGAAAAAAAAGTTTTGCCACCTGCTTTTTGTTGACCTCATATTGCAGCCCAAGCCTTGTATTGATGTTGATGAAAGAGGAATCCTTTTTCAGCAAATTGAACCGAAAATCAACGCCGGCATTGCTTTTGAACATATAAGGTTTTTGAAATCCAATCTGCAAACGGGGGGACTTTACCTGCAGTTGTTGCCAGTTGAGCATGAAATTTTCTCCAGCACCAAAGGTATTTTTGAGGTCCAGATCTGCCTCCCCCGTGAGCAACATTTTACCGCCCAATTGTTGGTTGGAAGGCATCAGGCCCGCCAGCAGGTTAAAACGGCTGCTCCGCTGGGGCTCCAGGTAAAGATTGACAGAGGCTCCTGTACCCAGAAGGCTGAGGTCCCAAGGCCTTGATTCCTTTACAAATCCCAGTGCCGATAAACGGCCAGACAAGGCGTACAAATTGCTTTTCCTGTAGATTCCTCCACCGCCGAGCGCAAGGTATTGCTGTAAAAACCCTTTTTTGATGAATCGTTTCCCTTCAACATGGAGGCTGTCTATCCGGTACAGTGGTCCTTTGACAGCCCTTAGCCTAGCACAGAGTTCATTCCCCCTGAAATAACTGCTTTCAAGCTGAATAGTGGCGAAGGGATATCCATTCTCTTCAAAATTCCGGAGCATGGTTTCTTTGAGCAGGGCGATGGAAGCCATGGTCAACAGCTCACCAGGCATGGGTTGGATGGCATTGCTTTTCATACTTTCAACAGCAAGGATGGAACTGTCTACCAGCAATGCTCCCCACTTGTATTGGTCTCCCAAAAATATCCAGGCCTTTGTAACATATTGTTCAACCGCCATGCTATCCACAGATATGGCCAGATAGCCCTTGCGTAGAAGGCTTTCAATAAGGTTGGTTTTCAAAAAAAGCGCCATGGCTTCTTTTGTTGAGAAATCAGCAGGAATGCTGACCAGTTCGGCCAAAGCTGCATTACCTTTGTCTCTACAGTTCAATTCAAGCCGATGCTTTTCCTGGGCCATTGTTGAAACAGGGCAGCTGAATAGCATGAGGATGACAAATAAAATTGAGCGTTGCACGTTCACAAATCTACACTGCTTCTTCTAATCAAGATCAAATGGCCGGCATTTACATCCATATCCCTTTTTGCAGAAAAGCCTGCCATTACTGCAATTTCCATTTTTCAACCTCATTGGGAAAGGCCGAGGCTGTGCAAGCATCCATCATCAAAGAAATCTCCCTGCGGTCATCCGAATTAAACGAAGAAGTCCAGACCATTTATTTTGGCGGAGGCACACCCTCCATCCTGGATCCTGAAGCAATAGACAAGATACTGCAGGCCATCAAGGCCCACTATGCCATCAGCAGCTATCCTGAAATCACCCTGGAAGCCAATCCTGACGACATCACAACAGAGAAAGCCAGGGCCTGGAAGCAGATGGGCATCAACCGCTTCAGTATTGGCGTGCAGTCCTTTGCTGATAAAAACCTGCAGTGGATGAACAGGGCACACAATGCCAGCCAGTCCATTCAATGCATCCAAACCATCAGGGAAGCAGGATTTGAGAATTTCAGCATCGACCTGATCTATGGAACGCCAGGACAGACCCAGGAAGGGTGGATCAAAGACCTTGAAAAAGCGATTGAAATGAAAATCCCCCACCTTTCCTGTTATGCGCTTACAGTGGAAGAGGGAACGGCATTGCACCACATGATCGGAAGCGGGAAAAAAGAAAAGATCAGCCCAGATGAACAGGCCGAAAGATTTGAGGCGCTGGTTCAACTGAGTTCGCATGCCGGATATAGCCATTATGAAATTTCCAATCTTGCATTGCCAGGAAAAGAAAGCAAACACAACAGTGCCTATTGGGAAGGCAAGCCCTATCTGGGTTTCGGGCCCTCTGCACACTCCTTTAGCGGAACAAAAAGAAGCTGGAACATTGCTGATAACCTACAATATATTCAATCCATCGAAACAGGAATCCTGCCTTCTGAGGAAGAAACACTCCGGGAAATTGATCAGCTCAACGAGTACATCATGACTTCCTTGCGGTCGATCAAAGGGATGCAAAAAGAAACCATCAAAACAAGGTGGGGAAACGATAAACTGCAAATCATTTCAACAGAAATCGATCAGTTCATCCAATCAGGAAAAATAATGGCAACAGAAAACGCCTGGGTATTATCAGGCCAAGGGAGGTTTTTTGCAGATGGAATTGCCTCATCCCTTTTCTTTCTGGAAGAATGATCAAACCAATACAGCCTCGATTTTTTCAAAGGCCATGCCCGGATTCTCTGCCTCCCAGAGTATGTTATAGATACCAGCGGCAATCGGCATGTCTGCACGAGCCTTTCCATTCAATTGAGCAATGCATTTTGAGGCCGGATAGCCTTCTGCAACCATTTGCATGGCGAGCTTTGTGGCTTCAACACTATACCCCTTGCCAATCATGTTTCCAAAAGATCGGTTTCTGCTGAACAATGAATAACAGGTAACCAATAAATCTCCCAAATAAACAGAGGAAGAATAATTGACACAGGAAGAAATCTCGCCAGAAATCGCACTCAAAAAACGCGACATTTCGCCAGCGGCATTGGCCACCAAGACACTCTGAAAATTATCACCATACCCCAATCCATGGGCTATACCGGCACCCATGGCATAGATGTTCTTGAGCACTGCAGCATACTGAACACCTGTGACATCTTCACTCAGCACAGTATTGATGTAGGAGGTCTTGAAACAAGCTGCAATGGTTGCTGTAACCTGAGCATTGATGCCTGCAAAAGTGAGATAAGAAAGTTTTTCAGCAGCCACCTCCTCAGCATGACAGGGGCCCATGATGGTAACATAATTGTTCAGATCAAAACCCTGCAGCATTGATAGCCGTTCATTGAGGAGCATGTTCTTTGAAGGAAGCATTCCTTTGACTGCAGAGACAATCTTCACTCCTTTGGCTATCTGTTGAAGATAGGGTTCAATGTAGTCTTCTGCATAGGCAGAGGGTACTGCTATCACCACTGCTTCTGCTTGCGCATATACCGCTTCAGGATCAGTGGTGATGGACAATACCTTGTTATCGAAATATACGGAACTGAGGTATTTTGGATTGTGGTGACGCGTACGGATATGCTCCGCCAACTTTTCAGAACGCACGCACCAGATGACCTGGTGCGCATTGTCTGTAAGGATTTTTACCAAAGCTGATCCCCAGCTGCCACTGCCGATTACGCCTATATTCATGTTCAGGTTGAGAGAGGTTGAAGGGGTTTAAGTGGTTGAAGTTAAGAAGTTTCCTTCAACTGCTTCAACCGCCTCAACCCCTTCAACAATTTCAACAATTTCAAAAACTATTTCTTCACTTCAAACAACTCTTCCTTCTTGACCACGGTAACTTTCATTCCTGTACGGAGTGTTTTGCTGACAACTGTATAGGGTCCTACGATGACTTCTTCTCCTTCTTTGATGCCATCAATAACTTCAATGTTGTTGATGTCTTGGATGGCAGTTTTGACCTTAACTCTTTTCACTGTTCCATCTTTTTGCAACACAAACACTACTTCATCCAGGGCATCTAGATCCTTGATGGTCACTTCAGGACCAGCAGTTTCTTCAGGAGGTCCTGATTTCTTTTCTTTTTTAACTTCTTTTCCGACTGCAGCGGTATCAGACCTGTCGCGGGTGGTTACAGCGTTGATGGGAACCGATATGACATTTGCATGGGTATTGGTCTGGATGTCAGCATTGGCGCTCATCCCCGGCCGAAACGGAAAACTCTTGGGCTTCGTTGGATCAATCAGGTCGGCATAAGAAGCAGGAATCAACCTGATCCTTACCTCATAGTTCGTTACATCTGAAGATGAAGTAGAAACTGCTCCACCCGTACCGCGGCTGGTACTGGAGATCTGTGTAACCACTCCTTTAAATTTTCTTTTGTTGTAGGCATCCACTTCAACCAGGGCTGTATCACCAATGGTTACCTTAGGGATATCGTTCTCTCCCACGTCTACCCTTACCTCAATCACACGCATGTCTGCAATGCGCATCATTTCAGTACCTGCCATCATCGAGTTACCCACCACACGCTCTCCTTTTTTTACATTCAACAGCGAAACAATTCCATTCATTGGTGCAAATACACTGGTTCTTCCAAGGTCCTTGTTGGCACGCTGCAAACTGGCCCTGGCACTGGCTACACCGGCCTGCCCGCTTTTGATGGACTGAGATGCTGCGCTGTAATCAGCCTTTGAAGTAAGGAAAGCATTTTCTGCCTGCTCAAACTCCAGCTTGGAGATCACTTTTTCCTGAAACAACTGTTTCTGGCGGTTGTACTGGCGCTCTGCTTGTTCCAACCTGGCCTTAAAGGAGCCAAGGGAAGCACTTGCATTTTCAACCTGTGCCATTTGTTGTGCAACACCAGCTGCCGCCTGATCACGCTGTGTAGCATAAATATCAGCATAGACCATGGCCAGCAATTGTCCTTTGCTAACACTGTCGCCCTCTTGAACAGTGAGCTGCATGATTTCACCAGATATATCCGGACTGATTTTCAACTCAATTTCAGGATATACTTTTCCGCTCGCGGTAACAACTTCTATGATGTCCTTGCGAGAAGCCTTTTCTACAGCCACTTTCGTGCCTTCTTCTTTTCCGATGATTCCTTTCTGCTTCAGCACCAACAGTGTGATGACAACAACAGCAATTCCTGAAAGGATCCAGATCCATTTTTTGTTCATTTCTTTTTCTTTACTTGATTATAAACGAAGCCCTTGTCCTTTATAGAATTCCAGGACTTTCATTCTGAATACATATTCATACTGTGCAACCACCCTATCCACTTTTGCCCTGGTAAGGTTGTTTTGGTTGTTCAGCCATTCGATGGTTTGCATGACACCCAGTTCATACCTTCTGCTCGCGAGGTCAAATGATCTCTGGGCAGTGGCCACAGCTTTTTCTCTTGCCACAAATGTTTGAAAAGACCCGCTGGCACTGTAGTAAGCCGTGTAGATGTCTTGTTTCAGCTGAAGCTTGTCCCTTTCAATGGCAAGGTCACTCCGCTTGATGTCCAGCTTCGCCCTTTTCATGTTGCTACGGGCCTGGCCACCATTGAAAATAGGAACATTGATGGAGACGCCAAGGCCTTGCCCAAACTGGTCTTTCAGTTGTTTCCCATATCCATTCCAATATTCACCGAACTTGCGGTCAACAAAATTGACATCATAGTTGGGTGCATAAACCGGCACCTGCGTAGTCCCTTGTTTGATGTAGGCACCCGTGCTTTGTTCGCCCATGTATTTTACACCCGTGCTCTTTAACAGGAACTGGTTGAAATTGCTGGCCAGCTGTCCGAAGGCAGTAACTGAAGGTTTCATCTGTGCTTCAGCCACCAAAAAGCCTTTTTCAGCAGCCTTTTTCCTGAGTTCATTCAAACGGATCTGGGGCTGGGAAGAAAGGGCAGTCTGATAAACGTCTTCTGGACGGATCTCCAGAAGGTTGTCCACAGGAATCTTGTCTACCGGAGGGATGACCAATTCAAAGGGCTGATCAGCCGGGAGGTTGAGCAATGATTTGAGCGAAAGCTTGTCCAGCTCTGCCTGCGATTTGGCTTGCACATAGGTGGCACTATCACGTGCAACGGTTGCTTCCAGTTCAGCAGCGTTGAGTTCAGGAAGGCTGCCGGCGTCTACCAGCTTGCGGGTATTCCTGTATTGGGCATTGGTTTGATCCAACACAATGCGGCTGATTTCAACCTGCTCATAGCTCAACAAAGCGCGCAGATAGAACTGTGCGATATTCAGCCCGATGTCATTGCTGGCCTTGTCTACCGCTGCCTTATCGGCTTCCAAACTGAGTTTATTGGCAGCCTCGGTATTTTTCCTGCTGTTGAAATTGAACAACAATACATTGGATGAGATGGACATCTGCTCAAACATTGCAGACCGGCTGGTATAGACGTTGGTTGTTCTGTCGAGTGTACGGCCAAATGAAAAACCATGGGTCAAGCCATAAGAAAGACTGGGCAGCTTTTGCAAGGATGATTGCTGATACGCTATTTCAGCCTGTTCGACCTGAATGGCCGCTTGCTTTACAGCGATATTGTTCTTCATTCCATAGTCCACACAACGCCTCAGATCCCATTTGTTGTCTTGACCGAATGCTCCTGATATGGCCATGCAAAAGAAAAGACCGGCTAAAACCCTCGATATCATAAAATTGAGTTGAATCATCACTTTTCAGGAGGTTCCTGAAATTCAATGCAAAGATTCAACTAAAAGGGGGATTATCAAAATCGTTCGTCCCTGCTAACGACCGCTTACAACAGTTCAATTGCGCTAAAGGCCTGTCCGAGGTCCTTTATCAGGAACTCAGGGTCTTCCAGGCCAACATAGAGCCGAACCAAGCGATGTGGAGGATTAAGCGGGTCAAACTCAGCCTGGGGGATGCCTGCACATTTTGGAATGACCAGGGATTCATGCCCTCCCCAACTCACCGCCATCCTGAAGTGCTCAAGGGAATTGCAGAAATGTTCGATTTTTTCAATTTTCTTTGCTTTGATATAAAAGGATACCAATCCGCAGGCGTTTTTCATTTGCTGTTGGGCCAGTGCGTATTGCGGATAGGATGGGTCAAGCGGGAAGATGATCGACTCAATTTCCTCGACAGTTTTGAGGTAGGCCAATACTTTCTGTGTTGAAGCAGTGATCCTGTCGATCCTTGCCGGAAGGGTTCGCAGGCCACGCAGAAGCAGCCAGGCATTGAAGGGTTGTATGCCGTTGCCTGCGCAGAGGTATTCGCTGTTGAATATTTTACGCATCATGGCCGCTGTGCCGCAAAGCACGCCTCCCAGTGTATCGCTATGACCGCCAATGTATTTGGTGGCTGTCTGCATTGCAATGTCGATGCCGAGCTCAATCGGCTTTTGATAGAGCGGTGTGCAATAGCTGTTGTCGATCAGGGTGATGATGCCCCGGGGTCTGGCAAAATCAGCAATGGCCCTGAGGTCCTGAATATCCAGCCACCATGAGTTGGGCGATTCGAGGTAGATCAGTGTGGTATTGTCTTGCACATGTGAAAGAAACGATGCAGTATCAGAACCATCTGCATATGTCACGGTAACCCCAAACCTAGAGAGGATGGTGTCAAACAAGTGGGCCGTCCAGGTATAGGGATGCGTCACACTCAATACATGGTCGCCCGCTTTTACGTTCGCCACTACACCCGCAAAAGTAGCAGCAGCGCCATTGTTGAAGACCAATGCGTCTTCTGCGCCATCCAATGCGGCCAACTTTTTTCGCAGGATGTCTACCGTAGGATTAAGCCCACGGCTATACAAGTATCCGCCCATTTCATCTTCGAATGCCTTGCGCATATCTGCCACTGTTTCGAAGGCAAAATTGCTGGTCTGCACGATGGGTGGAGCAATGGCATTGAAATAGGAGGCATGGTCTTCTCCCAGGTGATTGATGATGAAGGAGATATCTTGGGCTTCATTATGCATCGCTATTTCTCTTTTTTCGGGTCAGGAAAAACAGCAACAAAAACCCAGCCAATACTGCTGTTGCAGTCAATGCTGTTTCAGGTTTGTCTATCGCAATATTGGTGGCAACAAAAATATAGGCCGCAATAAAGATGATCGGCATCACCGGGAAAAACCGCATGGAATAGATCTGGGATTTATCGAGGTGTTGGGTGCGTTTTCTGATGATGAAAATCGTGGCTGCAGAAAAGGCCATGCCGATCGAATCCAGGAAAATGGTAAAGCTCAGGATCTTGTCGAAAGTGTCTGCGAAAAAGAGTACCACCATGCTGATCAGTGCATAAACCGTAAGGCTAACGGTGAGCACATCGCGCTTCTTATCTTTCTTTCCAAAAGCTTTTGGCAGGATGCCGTCCTGGCTCATGGCATACATGACACGCGGATTGCTGAGCAACAATACATTCACATAGGCCAGTACTGCGATGAACAATAAGATTGAAAATGCATACCGCCCTGTAGGCCCGAACATCCGCTCTGCAACAATGGCTGCAATGCCTTTTGCGTTTTTGAGTTCCTCAAATCCAATGACGCGGTAGTAGGCGTAACTCACTGAAAGGTACAGGAGAATGATCACCATGATCCCGATGAAAATACCTTTGGGAAGGTTCTTTTGTGGGTTCTTTACCTCATCTCCAAAATTGATGGTTTGCTGGTATCCTCCGTAGGTAAAGGAAACCGCAATCAAGGCCAATCCAAAAGACTTTACATAATCAATGAACTTGAAATCTCCTGTTGGAATGGTGATGGCAGGCGGGATATTTTTAACTGGGAAAAAAATGGCAGATACAATCAACAGGATCATGGAAATCTTGATCAGCATCAGGATATTCTGTGCCGTGGAACTCATGCGCAAACCCAAGAGGTTGATGCCGTAAAACATGCCAATCGCCACCATGGCAATCAGCGCCTTTACGAAGTCTGTTGGTGGCACCGAGAAAATGATTTGTGAAATGTATTCACTGCCTATTAAGGCAACGCCTGAAAGGGAAGCAGCATTCGAGATGAGGATGATGCAGTTGACGGCAAAGGCGATGGAGGGATGATAACAGGTGGCA
Source organism: Chitinophagaceae bacterium (assembly GCA_021738605.1). Taxonomy (GTDB): domain Bacteria; phylum Bacteroidota; class Bacteroidia; order Chitinophagales; family Chitinophagaceae; genus Pollutibacter. Next base: position 21,713 of record JAIPBY010000006.1, read on the forward strand.
AATATTTTATAATAGCCACCGGTGATGGGATAACGGGATCCAATTTCTGCATAGGTCAGTGCCCCGCAGAGGGCAATGAATCCGCCCACAATCCAGCTGATAAAAAATATATTGGGCGTGATGGCTGCACGCGCAGAATCTGAAGCTGTCCTGAAAATACCCATGCCTATCACCAATCCGATGACGATCATGGTGAGGTCAAAAAGGTTGAGTTGCTTTTTTGAAGATGAAGTCATCCTCGGAAGATAATTCTTTTTTTAAAAAAGGACATCCAATGGACATGATTTCCTGAAAAAACTAGTTTTCAGAATGGTGAACCTTCTGAGTAGCAAGTTTTGACATGTTCAAGAAAAGAGAATAAACAAAAAAGTTGTTCCCCGGCTCATCAGCAGATTTGCTATCATATTGGCTGAGGTAACCTACTTGCATTGAAACCATGTTGCTCAATTTTCTGGTAACACCAATGTTGATCCTGTTTTTGTCGTATTTGATGATTGATGATCCTGAATTGATGGCAATGAGAAACTCATTGGAAAGGCTCAGGCTTGTCAATTTTTTCTTGTCCAGAGGTGTTGAAAGACCCACGCGGTAGCGAATACGAACGCCTTGTATACCACTGGTATAATAGCGCTTCTCAACCCGGTAGCGATGATCCACCTGAACCTTGCCGATGGTATTTTTTAAACCAAGCTGAAGTGCTACCCTGAACTCCTCTGCCAACTTTGGATTCTGGAATGTTTTACCGGATCCAAATGTAGTGTATCTGCCAACAACAAGGGATGTCTGAAGATTTGGAATCAGCTTGTATGTTACAATTCCTTTGTATTCATGATAATTGTAATTTTTATAAAACTGAAGGGAACGCAATTGCAGCTCAGAAGCAAAGGACCACTTTTTGCCATTGTCAAAACTGAGGTTCAAGCTGTTCCAGCAACCAAGGGATTGAGAAAAATTTTGAAAAGGTAAAAACAACAACAATAAAATAATGGAGATCCTGAACAGCTGATGAAACATCGTGCAAAAATGCATACAACCAAGACGATGATTGTTATGAAAGTATTATTAAATTGTTACATTATTAGAGGACTATTAATCTACTACTTCGATTGTTATTTTTGTAAAAATCAGCACGAATGCCACAAAAAGAATCAGGCCGTTTCAAGGAATATTTCCTTCAGTTCCTGATGCTTTTTTTGGCCATTATCCTGGGTGCTGTAGGAGAAAACTACAGAGAACAATATTCCAGCGAGGTAGTCGAAAGGAATATGGAAAGAGAAACACTTCAGGCCATGGCAAATGACCTGAATATGGATATAGCCAACCTGGAAAAATCAATCAATAACAAGACGGAAAAAGAAGTTTTTGCAAAAAAACTGATTGACTTCATCAGTGCAAACAATATTGAGGCGCATACAAAAGATATCTACTATTGTGCCAGGGTAATGACAACAAGAGAGGCCTTTTCAGCGTCAGAAGGTGCCGTAACACAACTGCAAAATTCAGGTGGGTATAGCATGATCAAAAACAAAACAATCATCCAACAAATCAACAAATACCATTACCTCAAAGAAAAAATTTATAAACTGAATGATACTGAGGAGCACATTCTCATTCAGTACCGTATTGCAGCATCAAAAATTTTCAATGCTCCAATATTCAGCAGTATGCTCAATGCAAAAGAATTCAAGCAGTACAAATACAGCATCAAACCGCTGGAAAAGAACGTTGCATTGTTTTCCAGCAACCCTGCCTTGATCAATGAATTTGTTTTTTGGGTTTCGAGCGCCAATGGCAACCAGTCATCCAATAGAGCGCAAATGATGCTTTTGAAAGAGCATGCAAAAGAATTGATCAAAAGCATTGATATGCATTTAAATAAAAGTTAGATGAAAGAAAAAAGACCAATATCACACTATATTCTATTTGCTATTTTAAGTTGCATCATCATTGTTGGCGTTTATGCCTCATTCAACCTTACCTCTAAAGTGAAGAGCATGGCTGAAATGGTCAGCGCAAACATGAAAAACACCATGGATCCAAAGGCGCCGGATCCAGGAAAAACAAAACCAGAAAAGTACGAGGTAGGCCCAAAAACAAAAAAAGTCAAGATTGGCGCTTATTTAGAAAGAATTGAGGATTTAGATATCAAACAATCCAGCTGGACCTATGAATTTTACCTCTGGTTCTCCTGGAAGCCCAGTGAAATTGATTTAGTGGGCAAGAATGATAATTTGCACAAGGAAGAAATTCCTTTTTCGATCATCAATGGTGATATCATCAAAGCCAATAAAATTGAGGAGGTATATGATACCAAGCGCGACATTGCGTATATCCAATATTTTGTAAAAGCAAAAAACACCCAATTCTTTGATGTATCCCTCTACCCCATCGATCAACACGATCTGATCATCCCTATTGAACACAAGTGGCTGGACAGAACTAAACTGGTGTTCGTTCCAGACACAATCGACTCTAAAGTGAGCTCCAGGGTAAACATCAACGGATATGAAAAAGAATCCTCTGTTAAATTGATTGAAAAACCCCACGCATACAAATCAGCTAGGGGAAATCCAAAACTAGATCCTGGTTATAAAGTGGACTTTTCCCAGTTGAGGATGTCCCTGCGCATTTATAAAGGGGGGCTTTCGGTGATCATCAAGCTTTTCATCATCATGTACATTGCAGTGTTTGTAACATTCATTGCCCCCTTCTCATCCGATCCCAGCAGGTACACCGTTGGTGCGCTATTTACTACTGCAGGAGCCAACTATATCCTGGCGCAAAAATTACCTCCCACCAACGGCTATACCCTTGCAGAACTGATCAATACCTTTTGCATGGTTATCATCATCATCATGATGACATTGCTGGCTGTATTGCCGAGTGTAATTTTCAAGGATGGGAAAATAGACAATACAGAAAGAAGGCTTAATAATATGATAACACTTTCAATGTTCCTCTTTTTTATAATAACCAATATCTTGCTGTCATGGACAGCGCTGAGCATGAGCTGATTTTAAAACAACCTTAAAGTTTCCCTATGTTTGAAGATGATTCTTTCGTAACATCCACTGTACTCTTAATTGCTGTATGCTCCCTCTACTTGTTCGGTTCCATTACAGTGGGAATCATCAGTAAACAATTCAAGCTTAGTTTTCGATTGGGCTTTGTTTGGTCTATCATTTTTACGCCCATGGTAGGCCTTTACCTTGTAATGCGGAGCAAGCCTGAAAAGAAAACTGCATAACAAGGACATGTTTGTTGTTTTTAACATGCTGTTGAAAACAAATTCCTGAATATTTATTGATTATCCTCAACTTCACTTTGCATTACGGTTGAAAATCGTGCGAACGAGATTCATTAAAAGGGAAGTCCGGTTAAATTCCGGCGCTATCCCCGTAGCTGTATAAACCATCCCGCCCCCAGCGGGACTATTTCCTCCACAAGCCACTGCGCAAGCGGGAAGGCCGGAAATGGGGTTGAGCCAGAAGACCTGCCTGATGCAACATTAATTAACCAGGGCTTTCGGGAGAAAAGCTGGGATGAATTTTCTGCTGCAGCAGTCAACCATTTCTGTATTATCCGAAGGTTCATAGTCAAACAACACTATGACCAAAAATTTCCTCATGGCATGCCTGCTCCTTGCATCAACAGGAGCAAAGGCCCAATCAGATTCAAGCAAACAACTGAACGAAATTGTGGTAACCGCCAACAGGTTTCCACAGAAGCAGGTCAATACCGGAAAGGTAATGACGGTCATCAACAAGCAAGAGATTGAACGCTCTCCCTATGCTTCTCTGGGTGAGCTGTTGGCCAGGCAATCTGGTATTACCATCATTGGTGCCAACAACGCACCGGGAACCAACAATGACCTTTACGTTCGTGGCGGCGGCACAGGAAAAACCCTTGTTTTGGTGGATGGGTTTCCGGCCTATGATGGTTCCACCATCCGCTCAACATTTGACCTGAATTTCCTGCCCTTGGGCGAAGTGGAAAGGATTGAAATTTTAAAAGGTGGACAGTCCACGCTTTATGGTTCTGATGCGGTTGCTGGTGTGGTGAACATCATCACCAGAAAAAATGAAAACGGCAAACCTGCGCTGGGACTGCACCTGTCTACAGGATCATTTGGTGCAAGAGCAGCTGACCTTTCAAATTCTGGAAGGTTAAAAAATATCAATTACAAACTCCAGTACAGTAGGTCTGCAATTGATGGTTTTTCTGCAGCCATCGACAGCACAGAAAAAAAAGGATATGATAGGGATGGTATGCAACAAGAATTCGCATTGGCACAGTTCAGCTCCGCCTACAAAAGCAACTGGTCCTGGAATGCCAACATGCAATGGAGCAAATACAAAAACGATCTTGATGAGTCCGCTTACAAAGACGCAAAAGATTTTGTTGTTGAAAATGAAAATATTCAATTCACTGCAGGGATTGCCAGGAAATTAAACAAGGGCATGCTCCGCTTGAACTATAGCCTGAACAACAGCAACAGAAACTACTTTGATGATTCTCTTGACATTGCTGGTTTTGCGAAATTCATCCAATCCGATTATGAGGGAAGATCCTCTTATCTTGAAGTACTGGGTAATCTTGATGTTGCGAAAAATATCAAATTATTGGTGGGATTGGAACACCGATGGCAACATACAGACCAGTACTATCTTTCACTGAGCAGTTGGGGAAAATACGAAAGCACGCTTTCTGATGATTCTGCCAAAACCAACATCAGCAGTGCATTTGCTTCTGCGGTATACAACAATGAAAAGGGCTTCAACCTGGAGTCGGGCATCCGCATCAACCAGCACAGCAGGTTTGGCAGCAACGTGACCTATACCATCAATCCATCTTTTGTGTTTGCCAATCAATTAAAGCTTGCATTCAATCTTTCCTCTGCATTTACAGCACCAACATTGTATCAATTGTATGATGGATATTCAGGCAACAGGAAACTCAATCCTGAAACTTCGACCAGTGCAGAAATTTCGCTCCAATACATTGGCAGTGAGCATTTCAATGCAAGGCTCACAGGATTCAACCGCAGTATTCGCAACGGCATTGACTATGATTACATCAACAACATTTATTTCAACAATGCCATTCAGAAAACCAATGGCATTGAATTGGAGACTGGCTATTCCGAGAAAAAATGGAACATCAAGTTGAACTATACTTACCTGAAGGGTGAGGTAACCACCACAAATTTTGTATACAACCCGAGCACCTGGGGCTACACAGCCAAGGGAGACACGACCTATTCGCACCTGTTCAGGGTTCCCCAAAGCAGCCTGAATGCAAGTGCCGGATATCAGGTCAACAGCAAGTTTTATCTCTCGATTTCTCAACGCTTTGCGGGCAAAAGGTTTGAGCCCATTTTTGGCGGAAAACCAAAAGAGCTGGCAAGCTTCAACACAACTGACCTTTTTGGACAACATACGATTGGCAAGCATTTCAATATTTACGCTGGCTTAAAAAACATGTTCAATGTGCAGTATCAGGAAGTGATGGGCTATACAGCAAGAGGAAGGAATTTTGTTGTTGGGGTGAGGGTGAAGTGATAAAGTTGAAGAAGTTGAAGGGGTTGAAGAGGTTTAAGTATGAAAGGCTGAACAACGTACTATCCAGACTCATTCTTTGATTGATCGGTAATCCTTTAAAAATTATTAAATTGCTATTGCAATTATCTTTTTCACCCCTCCAGCCATAGGTTTACCAACCTCTGGTTGGCTGGCAAGTTCAACCCCTTCAACCCTTTCAACTTCCTCAACCCATGAGCTTCGACGAAATCCTCACCATCAGTTTCACCCTTTTCGCCGTGATTGACATCATCGGATCCATTCCATTGTTGTTATCACTTAAGCAAAAAATGGGCGGCATTCATGAGATGAAGGCAAGTCTGATTTCCGGAGGCTTGATGATTTTCTTCTTGTTTGTGGGAGA
>JAIPBY010000169.1 GCA_021738605.1 Chitinophagaceae bacterium
AGTAAATAAACCTGAAATCGCTTTTTCACACTTGATCTTGTTTTCCGGTATTTTGGCCGTTGCCAGTTTGTCCATTTTTGCAATTATCGTTTTCATGATATTAATTTAGTACTTGTTAATGCAAGGAACCATTCATTGTATTGGATGCTTGATTTTACAGCATCTTGTATAATGGTTTGTTAATGCTTGTACTTTGCAAAGGTACAATTGTTATAAGCCACTACACGTAAATCCCTCATAACAATTTTGTAAATTTCTAATTTAACGCATAAATATCATTGAATGTTGTATAAAATACATTCAAAATATTCCTTAATTAGAAAAAATCAAAATTGATTAATTGGGATTGGGCAAAAAAACTTAATCGGCACATCAATGCCGTTGTAGCAGTAAACAAAGAGTGAAAACTAAATGAGGTCTAACGCTTTTGCAAAAGTTGTAACCAGAGGAACTACTGTAAGCGATACCATTGATGGTAAGAAAAGATAAACCACAACACAAAGTGCTATTGATAGGAAAAATAAAATCCAGTATGTGTTTTTTTGGCTCTTGGTCATCTTGTTGATTTTGAATTACAAATATACAAAGCGATTCTATTTTCATAAAATCTTAATCCATTCATTCTCAATAAATATTTTAATGTGTATTGATTACACTAATTGAAAAAATATGTAAATTGTACCCCCTATACACATTGATTGATGAATATTGATATATACCTGAGATTTTCAACCAGGCCAGGACAAATGTTGAGGATTCAGGTAGATTTTCCTGGAGTTGAACATGATTTATGCCCTGTCATTTATCCGATGCGTTATGTAGATCACGGTCATTGGCATATCCAGCTTGCTTTCACCAAGGATCAAACGGATGTTGTCGATAAACTAACGTATCAGTATCTTTTTGAAGATGAAAATGGAGTGGTTACCAAGGATTATTGCAAAAACAGGTTCATTTTATTGAATAAGCCCAAAAAAGAACTTGTTTTATTGGACAGTTGGGTTGATATGGGTGCCCTTGCCAATGTGTTTCATACGGCACCTTTTGAACATATCTTTTCTGTTCATCGAAAAGTTACCAAAGCTACACTGCCTAAGGCCGGTTTTTCTCGTTTTATTGTTGATGCACCATTGCTTTCCAGCAACCATCAATTGGGACTCTTGGGTAGTTCGGATGTTTTGGGAAACTGGTCTTTAGCCAAGGTACATACAATGCAATTCAATGGTAATCATTGGATTGCTGATATTGTGGCTGCTCATTCCCAACTTCCTTTTAAGTACAAATATTGTTTATTGGATGCCGATGGTAAGTTTATTGGCTATGAAAACGGGGATAACAGAAAGTTCAGCCTTCAGCATTCTCCCAATATCCCTTGTCTGATCCAGGATGGCTTTGCGCGTTTTGACAACAACTGGAGAGGGGCAGGTATTGCCATTCCTGTTTTCAGTTTACGTTCATCCAAAAGCTTGGGTGTGGGTGAATTCACAGACATCAATTTACTCGTAGATTGGGCTGAAAAAGTATCCCTCAGGATGATTCAGCTCCTTCCTGTCAATGATACAACTTCTACGCATACAAGGGCTGATTCCTATCCGTATGCTGCTATATCAGCATTTGCACTTCATCCTATTTATGCTTCAATTGAAACCATTGCAGGAAAAAAGCATGCCAAGCGGGTTAAATCCTTCATCTCCCGAAAAGATGAGTTGAATGCTTCTGCAGGTGTTGATTATGAAGCTGTCATGAATTTGAAGTGGGATGCATTGACTGCCCTTTATCAATCCATGAAGGAAGATGTTTTTCAGGAAGTCGAATATGAGCATTTCTTTCAAGAGAACAAATCGTGGCTGGTTCCATATGCTGCGTATAGTTTTCTTCGCGATAAATTCGGTTCTCCCGATACTTCCGCTTGGGGCAAATATGCATTATTCAATCATGAACTGATCAATCTGCTGTGTTCTCCAGAAGCTGAAAATTTTGATACCATTGCCTTGCATTATTTTATACAGTATCATCTGCACCTTCAGTTGAAAAATGCCCATGATTATGCAAACAGCAAAGGCATTATTCTTAAAGGGGATATTGCCATTGGCGTTCACAGGAATGGGGCAGATACCTGGACCCAGCCTTCACTGTACAATCTTGATATGCAGGCAGGTGCGCCACCAGATGATTTTGCGGTAAAAGGCCAGAACTGGGGCTTCCCAACCTACAACTGGGAAACCATGAAGGCTGATGGATTTGCCTGGTGGAGACAACGTTTCCAGCAAATGTCAAATTATTTTGATGCTTTTCGCATTGATCATATCCTTGGTTTTTTTCGTATTTGGTCTATACCTGATCATGCGATTGAAGGCATCATGGGTAGGTTTGTACCTGCCATTCCAGTTTCGAGGAATGAATTTGAGCAGCGGGGCATTTTTATTGACTATAATCGATATTGCAAACCTTTTATCACTGATGCGGTAATTGGAAAGCTGGCAAGCCATTTGGCAGATGATGCAAAATACTTCCTGCAATCGAATGGAGATTCTACCTATAGGTTTAAATCCACTTTTGATACACAACGCAAAATTGAGTACTATTTTCACACAGAAGAAAAAACGAATACTCAAAAAGAGTTAAAGCAACTTTTATTCAATCTTCAATCCAATGTTGTGCTTTGGCCTGATGCTGAAAATAAAGATGCTTTCCATTTTCGTTTCAATGCCTTTAAAACCCTTTCATTTCAGCACCTGGATGACCATAACCAACATCAGCTTTCTGCCTTGTATGATGATTATTTCTATCACCGACAGGAGCATATTTGGAATCATGAAGCGCTTGAAAAACTTCCTGCATTAAAGTTGTGTACAGACATGCTCATCTGTGGAGAAGACCTGGGCATGGTTCCACAAAGTGTTCCCGCTGTCATGTCATCGCTAGGTTTTTTGAGCATGGAAGTACAGAGAATGCCCAAGCAATTGAATACACCTTTTTTTGATCCATCCCATGCTCCCTATCTTTCTGTTGTTACTCCTTCTACCCACGATATGAGTACGATCCGTGAATGGTGGTTGGAAGACCCTAACAAGACGCAACAATTCTACAATGAACAGCTCTGTCAACATGGAGATGCTCCTACCACTGCAACAAGCCATGTAGTTCGTTCCGTGATACTGCAACACCTCGCATCACCAGCCATGTGGGCGGTATTTCAATTGCAGGATTTTCTTGCCATGAATGATTGTCTTCGACTGGAAGATCCTTATGCAGAACGAATCAATATTCCAGGTGATCCCAACCATTACTGGAGATTTAGAATGCATTTGCCAATTGAGGAACTGATTAATTATGATACCTTTAATCAAGATCTCAACTATCTGATCAGTGCGAACAAACGATAGTTTTTCACTGATATTTCATTGGTTTTAAAAGGAAGATTCGGTATAATCTATGTTTACAATACGCTATTGGCAAAAAGAGTTGGCTTTTGAATATCCATTTACCATTTCCAAAGGAACAAAAACACACCAGCCTACCTTTATTGTTGAACTGAATTTTCGGGGTATCATTGGGTATGGAGAAGCACCTGCTATTGCCTATTATGGCATTACCACTGATCAAATGGTAGCGGATCTTGAGGCAAAACGAAAGTTTGTTGAATCCTTTTCTTTGACAGATCCCAAACGATTTTGGCATTTTTTACACCATTTGTTTCCCAACAATCCATTTCTGGTTTGTGCACTCGACATGGCCGGATGGGATATCTATGGTAAACTCAGGAGAAAGCCGCTTTTTGAATTGTGGAACCTGAATCTGGATAAATCACCCCAAACTGATTATACCATAGGCATCGATTCGCTAGACAAGATGCTAGAAAAAATTGACACACATCCTGCGCCGATCTACAAAATAAAAGTGGGAACTGCAGATGATCTTGAAAACCTTAAGGCCATCAGACAACATACCGATGCCATCATCAGGGTAGATGCCAATGCTGGCTGGACCCTGGATGAAGCCCTTCAGATGCTTCCTGTTTTGGAAAAAATCGGTATTGAATTGATTGAACAGCCCCTGGCCAAGGAAGATTTTGAGGGAACCAAAGTTTTAAAAAATGCAACATCAATTCCCATTATTGCTGATGAGTCTTGTGTAGGGGAGAAGGATGTGCAAAAATGTGCTGGCTATTTTTCAGGGATTAATATCAAACTTACCAAATGCAGCGGCATTACTCCTGCATTGGAAATGATTAAAAAAGCCAGGGCCTTGAACCTCCAAGTGATGCTCGGTTGCATGAATGAAAGCAGTGTTGGCACTGCTCCCATGGCTCATTTAGCACCCTTAGTAGATTTTCTGGATGCTGATGGACCCTTGTTGTTGAAGGAAGACCTTGGGGCTGGCATCGATTTTGTTGATTACCTACTGAAGCCATCCCTGTTGCCAGGCTTGGGTATAGCACCCCTGTTGGATAGACTATAACCTCCAACCCAACCCAACGCCAATCATCCTTGGATTACCAAGATGTGCTGCTCCAAAATCATAGGCATAATTGATGTATTTTTTGCCCATCAGGTTTCTGCCCCATAAGGAGATATCGAAATGCTTTGTTCTGATGCTTGACCTGAAATTGACCAAACCATAGGCTTTCTGCTCAATGGTATTGGCAAGATCAAAGAACTGTTTCCCTGTGTGATTATATTCCAGCCTAAACATAAGTTCATGTGCAGCGATACTGGTTTGGTATTGTGTTGCAAAATAATTGGTGGACGATGGAGTAAAGACTTGTTTGTTACCGGATAGGTCAACCTGGGCACCATTGCTGACCACTCCCAAAACAGCATACTTGGCTGAGGTCAGACCTCCTGAATATTGTACACTCAATCCTTTAGCCAGTTTAAGTTCCATTTCAACCTCCATTCCCCATGCATTCATTTCCCCGGCATTCTGGATAATGGTAACGGCGTCTGGCAATACAAGTAAAGGTGTTTGAATATCCATCACTTTATTATAAAAAACGGCAATGGCATACCTGAACTGATTGTTTTTGTCTTTTCCTTTTATACCAGCTTCAAACATGTTGCTGAATTCAGGATTATAGGCAGACAGTGGAACCTGAGATGGATCTGAAGAAATTGATGTCATGCCGCCACTTCTGAATCCTCTGCTGAAGGATACATACATAAGCTCATTTGCAGTAGGCTGGTATTGAATGCCCAATTTGGGTGAAAATGCTCCATACGAAGATTTTCCAGTAGTATCTGCCATCATGGGGAAAGCGGGCCTTGGCTTTTTTTCATATTCACTACCAATGGTTAACTGTCGGTTTTCCCTGTCAAT
>JAIPBY010000170.1 GCA_021738605.1 Chitinophagaceae bacterium
TTTCCTCCCAACGGCATTTGGCTTCCGAAGTTGGCTGTAGCACCATGGTGCGAGCTCTGGCAGGATATTTTATGGAAAAGAAAGCTGTTGTCTGCATCAAATGGCTTTACCAACTGGAGCTTTAGCGCTGCTGCCGCTGAATTTTTTGCCATTTTACCTACAAGGTTGGAAAATGCAACCCCCTTGGAGAGCACAAGTCCATGTTGTGCATAGCTGGCATCAGATGTAGAAGAATGGCAGCCGCTCACGGCACAAGAGGTGGCCAATACTTGTTCTTCAATGATGTCAAAAGAAAGTTTTTCAGGAGTAGTTTCAACGGCTTTTTTCTCACAGCCATTCAAAGCAAGGAATAATAATGCCAGCAGGCTCAATATAGAAGCAAATGGTTTCATCTAAATATGATTTTTACCCATGTAATATAATTTTATTTTATGAAATATGGTGCAGGGTATAAAGACGATCGCGCGCCCAAAGGGCGCGCGATCGTAAAATATGCTAGCAAGAATGGGTTTACTGCGTTACTTCAATTTCAACCCTTCTGTTCTTTTTGGCTTCTTTGATACTACGGGTCTGGATCACAGGCCTCGTTTCACCGAAGAATTCAATAGTCACGCGCTTAGGATCGATACCCAATTTTTTGAGGAAGCTCCTTGCTGTTTTTGAACGCAGAGATGAAAGCTTGGTATTGTACCCTTCTCCACCTTCTACATCCGTGTGGCCATACAAAGAACATTTGTAACCTGCATTTTCATTCATTTTTGCCTGTACCTCTTTCAACACCAGAGCACTTTCCGGAGTAATCACGTGTTGATCAAAATCAAAGTAAATGATGTATTTGAAGACCTCAGGAGCCGGAGCCGGAACAGGAGGAGGTGGGGGCGGAACGACAACAGGCTTCTTGTCTTTCAAGAAAAGATCAACAGGAGACTTGCTTGTGAAATTGTTATTGGTATTGAAATTGACTGTTGGCTCACCACTTGGATCGGTTGCTGTTATGCGGTATTCCCTGTTTGGCCTTCCACTGACGGTATACTTTCCTTTTGCATCAGTAACAACTTCATCAACAGGAACGAAACTTCCGTCGTCATTCTTCTCATACAATGTCACTTTCACGTTGGCTTTACCGGCATTGATCTCTTCGCTGATTACAGTGCCGCTCACCTTCACTACTTTTTTATCATAGCCAAACTTGTAGATATCATCAGAACCAAGCCTGTCTGAAGTAAAATATCCGGTTTTCAAATCGGCTGCAACGGTAAATCCAAAATCATCATATGAAGAGTTGACAGGAGCTGATAGATGCTCTACATTGGATGCATTGCTTCCCTTCAAACTGGCCATGTAAATGTCCAACCCACCCAATCCTGGATGACCATCGGTACTAAAATAGAGGCTGCCGTTGGGGCTGAATGAAGGAAACAATTCATTTCCTTTTGAATTTACCCCGTTTAACGCTTCAGGATTACTCCAGGTACTGTCAGAGGTTTTCTCTGCGATATAAAGATCATAACCACCTTTGCCGCCAGCCATGTTTGAACTAAAGACCAGTGTTGTACCATTGGCATGAACAGCAGGATGCATGACAGAATAATCCTTGCCATCAGGAAAAAGAAACTTGGCATCTGATAGCTTAGCGCCATTCCTATTTGCCGATACAACACTAACAGTTCTGATCTTGTTTTTCAATTTTTCTTGACGGTTTGCACTAAAATACAATTTACCGGAAGCGCTATTGTAGGTTGCATGGGCAATATTGTAAGAGAATTTTTCTGCTAGCACCACTGGGGTAGCAATGGCATCAATGGACTTCATTTTGCTCAGCAGATCATTGGGGATTTTTACCCTGCTCAACAGATCAAAGTCAGAAAGTGCATGGTGTATTGCCAACACTTCAGGTTGCTTTGCATCCAATTTTGCAGGATCATATACCTTTCTTGCTGCAGGCAATGCAACAGCAGAAAGGCTTTCTGCATTGGAAACCTGAAACATGCGGTTATAGCCCATGTTGTCCCAGGACATGACACCGTTCTTGCTGTATTGTTTCGGCTGGTTGGTTGTCCAGATGATGGCACTGTCTACAAGGACAGGTGAAAATTCCCTAAAATACTCCGTATTGATTCCATCAAGATAAGATACTGACCAATCTGCAGAGTCTTTCATCATACCAGCTGTAGCCTGAAAGCCTTTGGCCCTGTCTGAAAATCCTGCCACAGATTTAAGCAATGAAGCAGCTTCAGCATACTTACCCAATATTGCACTTAATTCTGCTTTTCTGTATTGGATGGCATCAGTTGATGAGGAAAGCCTGGCATACCAAGCGTAAGCACTGTCATAATTCCTTGTCAGCCAGTAGCAATCTGCGACTTTCGATGCAGCATCCTCTTTTTTTGAGGACAATGTTGTTGATTTTGAAGCCCTAACATAGGCCTGACGATAGTATGCCAGCGCATTGGAGTATTGCAGGTCATTGTAAGACTTGTCACCCTTAGACAACAACATGGTTACAATGTCTTGTGCTTGCAGCATGGAAACTGAAAACAAAAAGAAAACGATTGATAAAGACTTTTTATATGCGATCATGGTTTAGAAATATCTGGGTGAAACGATCTTTTTTCCTTGCTTTCCGCCAAATTCATAGCGAAGCATGAATTCATGGGTTCCGCTGTTGTAATTGACAAGATCAGAAATGTTGTGGTCATATGCATAGCCAAGCCTTAGCATAGGATTCAGCTTCATTTCAATCATACCCACTACAGCATCGCTTGTGCGATAACTTCCCCCAAATCCGATCACATCATTAACCCAAAGGTTCATGTTCAGATCTGCTTGAAGCGGTGCCCCACTACTAGCTTTCAACAAGGTTGAAGGCTTGATGACCACTGCTGCCGAAACCGGAATCACATAACCAGCTGAGAGGAAATAATGTCCTTCTGCCCCAGCCTGTTGGATAACAGCTTGTCCATCACTGCTTACCTTTGTTTTCATCAAAGCGGGTGCAGAAAGGCCTACATACCACTTCTCTCCAGAAAGTAAAGCACCCAAGCCTGCTGTAGGCAGAAACTTGTTGATGACAGTTTGCAAAGAAGGATCACCTATATCATAAGGATTGGTCTTATTGTAATCGATGTTGTAATTCAACATGCCAAAGTTCAAGCCAAGGGAAAGTGTTGACCGCTCAAAAGGTGCACTGTAGGAATAAAATCCCTGAAATCCAGTTGTCCTTTCAATACCGATTTTATCATAATACATCTGTGCTCCCCAGCTGTGGTTGCGTCCGTCTACCCTGCTGTCATATGTTGCAGAACCACTGGTGGGTGCCCCTGGAAAACCAGACCATTGATTTCTCAATAACATGGTGAGGTTGGGCACTTCCCTACTACCAGTGTACGCAGGGTTGATGTTCATCATGTTGAACATGTATTGGGAATACATAGGGGTTTGCTGCGCGACAGCATCACCCGTGATGAGTATCCCAAAGATTGCAGTGATTATTGTTATCTTTTTCATAATTGTTTTTTTGTTGTGGGATCCTTTTACTACCGGTTATTAATAATCACGCTTGATGGTGAGATAACCTTTTCTTACATCCTTGTTGGTGAACACACCACCTGTAAGCTCAACCAGGTAATAATAGGTTCCTTGTGGCAAGAGATTACCCAATGCTCCATTGGTTCCGGTTCCATACCAATCATTTTTGTAATCAGCAGTCTTGTAAACCACCTGACCCCAACGATTGAAAATGGTTACACCAACCTTCACATTTGACGGACGCAGGATGATCCATTTGTCATTGAATCCATCATTGTTGGGCGTAATCACATCAGATATTTTGATGTCCACCATTGGCAATACTGTCAATGTAGGCAAGCCAGCACCATGTTTGCGACCATTTGAAGCAGTCGTATCAATGGATTGCCTTGTTACATTGAACCACTTCGCGACAGCTGTCCCCTCAGCAGTATTGTTTACATTTCCAGAGTAGCCATTGGGAAGAACCTTCACTGTAATTTCAATGGTTTCCTTCGCATAAGCACCAAGTGTTGTACTTGCTGCAAGCAGGTTCACTTGTGCCCGACCATCAAAACCGGCTGCTGCACTGAGTCCTGCACTGGTTTTTACGCTTACCACACTGAAGCCCATTGGTGATGCAAAGGTTCTAGCAAGGTCTTCCTTCACTTGTACATTGTTCAATGGTTCCTTCCTTGCATTTCTCAACGTAATGGTATAGGTATAAGTGAAACTACCATCGGTTGACAAGACTGGTTTGGACGCTGTCTTGAAAATCAAGAGTGTCTCGCCATCTGGGATGCCATCATTAAATGAACTATCCAGTTCGCGGTAATCAGGAATACCATCACCATCACTGTCTTGTGGTTTGGTTGGATCCGGACCTGCTTCATCAACATCAGGAATGCTGTCATTGTCAGAATCCAATTCACGGAAATCTGGGATACCATCATTGTCTGTGTCCAGCGGCTTGGAACCATCAGGTCCTTTTTCCACTGCATCCGGAATGCTATCATTGTCAGAATCCAAGTCACGGTAGTCAGGTATGCCATCCTTATCGGTATCCAATGGAACCTTAGGATCCGGACCTGCTTCTAGCGCATCAGGAATACCATCATTGTCTGAATCCAACTCACGGTAGTCAGGAATACCATCCTTATCGGTATCCAGCGGCTTGGTACCATCAGGTCCTCTTTCCACTGCATCAGGAATACCATCATTGTCAGAATCCAGGTCACGGTAATCAGGGATACCATCTTTATCAGTGTCCAATGGTTTGGAACCATCAGCTCCTTTCTCTATTGTATCTGGAATACCGTCATTATCAGAATCCAGGTCACGGTAGTCAGGTGTGCCATCTTTGTCTGTATCAATTGGATTCTTTGGATCTGGGCCTGCCTCAATTGCATCAGGAATACCATCATTGTCTGAATCCAATTCACGGAAGTCGGGGATGCCATCCTTATCTGTGTCTACAGGATTCTTGGGATCTGCCCCAGCCTCTACAGCATCAGGAATACCATCACCATCACTGTCTACATCACGGAAATCAGGCTTGCCATCTTTGTCGGTATCAACAGGAACTATTGGCGTTCCACCATTGTCCTTATCATAGGCATCATCAATACCGTCTTTGTCGGTGTCTTTACCAGTAGGCTTCACATAGGTGCCCTGGCCTTCAGTATTGTCAGGAATACCATCAGCATCACTGTCAATATCCTGGAAATCACGTTTGCCATCACCATCTGTATCAGGACCAGTCAATCCACCCTTTGCAGATGATGGAACACCTTTGCTGTCCGCTG
>JAIPBY010000171.1 GCA_021738605.1 Chitinophagaceae bacterium
TATTTTGACCAGATGTCCGTTGACCTGAACACCAGAAATGGTGCCAGTTTCAAGCGCGATACCATCACCCAATACAAAAAAAACAAGCTGGAAACCAGCTTTCTGGAAGCACCTATCGAACTCAGGTACTCTGCCAGGCCAGACAACATGAACAAAGGCTGGAAGTTCGCTTTCGGTGCAAAAATTGGAACCCTGGTAGGTGCCAAGGTAAAATCCAAGGTTGATCTGGATGCAACAGGTACTGGCGGTTATATCAGCAAGGAAAAAGACAAGCGCTACCTCAATACAACCCGCTTTGCACTCACGGCAAGGGCCGGCTTGGGTAATCTTAGCTTTTTTGGAACTTATACGGTTACAAGCTTCTTCAAAGAAGGACTTGGGCCATCAGTAAGGCCTTTCTCGTTTGGATTGGCTTTAAGCGGACTATAAAAACATTCATTTTTGTTAGAAAAATCAAGCCTATTCCAACAAGCTGAAAGAGCCATCCTGGTTGGGGTTGGACTAAAAGAACAAAAAGATCTTCAGGTTAGGGAATACCTTGAGGAACTTGAATTTCTTGCCACCACTGCTGGGGCAACTACCGTAAAAACTTTCATCCAAAAGTTGCAACACCCAGATTCCAAAACCTATATTGGAAAGGGCAAGCTCGAAGAAATAAAGCAATATGCTGAAGGCAAAGACATCAGCCTGCTGATCTTTGACGATGAACTCAGCGGTGCACAGATCGGCAACATCGAAAAGGCCGTCAACATCAAAACCATCGACCGCAGTGACCTGATTCTCGATATTTTTGCACACCGTGCCAAAACAGCTCAGGCAAAGGCCCAGGTTGAGCTGGCACAATACCAATACATTTTGCCCCGCTTGCGCGGGATGTGGAAACACCTTGAGCGCCTTGGTGGCGGGATCGGTACCAGGGGTCCGGGTGAATCTGAGATTGAAACGGATCGTAGGATTGTACGCGAAAAAATCAACCTGCTGAGAAGAAAGTTGGGTGAGATTGAGAAACAGGCCTTCACCCAAAGAAAAGAGCGTGGAGAATTCATCCGCGTGGCGCTGGTTGGGTATACCAATGTTGGAAAGTCAACACTGATGAACCTCTTGAGCAAGAGTGAGGTGTTGGCGGAAAACAAACTCTTCGCAACACTGGACACCACCACACGTAAAATCGTTTACGAAAATACTCCCTTCCTGTTGAGTGATACGGTTGGTTTCATCCGCAAGCTCCCCCATCACCTCATTGAAAGTTTCAAGAGCACGCTGGATGAGGTGAAGGAAAGTGACATCCTTATGCATGTAGTGGACATCTCGCATCCGCAATACGAAGACCAGATGAAGGTGGTCAATACAACCCTTGCAGAATTGGGTTGTGCAGACAAGCCCATGATCACCATTTTCAACAAGATGGATCAATACGAGGACAGGACTTTTGACGAATGGCTTGAGCCTGAAGTGAAAGAGAACCTGCTCAGCGAATTGTATAAACGCTGGCAAAATGAAACCCGCTCCAGCTGTGTTTTTGTATCCGCAACGCAGAGAAGGGAAATAGAAAAGCTTCGCACCACCATCCTTAATCAGGTCCGTGAAATGTACGCCAAGCGCTACCCTTACAAAACAGGATACCAGTCTATCGACTATGGCAACCAAGGAATATAATTGGGAATTTGTTGCCGATTCCGTTGAACAACTTGGTTTTGGCAAGTATGATATCGTTCAGGCCGAGATTGGCGAACGCACCATTTGCATTGCCCGTTTCAAAGACCAGCTCTATGGCTTTCAATCCAAATGTCCGCATGCAGGCGCCAAGATGGTGATGGGGTATATCGATGCCCAGTGCAATGCAGTTTGTCCGCTCCATCGCTTCAAGTTCGCGCTGCGCAATGGATACAATGTAACCGGTGAGGGATACAACATGAAAACATTTCCGATTGAATTGAGGGAAGACGGTGTATACGTTGGTTTTTAAAAATTATAAAAATAGCGTGATGAAAAGAGTACTGATTTTGTTGACAATGATGGTAGCATTTTCCAACGCTTCATTTTCTCAGGTGCCTGAACTGGATCCAGTGTTGATCTCCTCGTCCATGCAGCAAAAAAGGATCAGGGAAACGGGAAGAAATATTGCCATCCTCACTAAAGAAGACATCAAAAATATCCCCGCAAATTCATTGGATGAACTGCTTCGTTTTGTTCCCGGAATTGAAGTGCAGCAAAGGGGTCCGCAGGGAGCACAGGCAGACCTGATCATCCGCGGAGGCACTTTTCAGCAAGTATTGGTGGTGATTGATGGTATGCGTGCCAATGAGCCACTGACCGGCCATTTCAATGCTTATATCCCAATCCTACCCGAAGAGATTGAAAGGATCGAAGTCATCAAAGGTGCTGCAGCAGCCATTTTTGGGCCGGATGCTGTGGGTGGTGTAATACATGTCATTACAAAAGCGTTTGCTCAGGAATATGCAGCAAAAAACAAAACAGTGTTTGCTGCTCTTCAAACCGGACAATACAATTTGTTCAATGGTAAAATCGGTTTTTCTGCCAGCAATGAAAAATCTTATCTCTCGATAGGGCTGCAACAACAGAAGGCAAAGGGCATGCCACTGAGGGGCACCACGGGGTATTTTGACAATGACCTGGGATCGATCAGTTATTCAAGAAAGTTGAACAAACAGTGGAGGTTGATGTTGAGGGGTGCTGCAGACAAACGAGACTTCAATGCACAGAATTTTTACACCAGTTTTCTCAGCGATACGGCAAATGAAACGGTGAGTTCCACCTGGCAGCAGTTGGCATTGACAAAAACAGCAGAAAAATCCAGCTTTTCTCTCCTGGTCAATGCGCGCCAATTGAAAGACAGGTATGCATTCCGCCCTGCTTCCATCCCCAACCAAAACAGTACATCGCTCCTCAACATCGATGCCCGAAACAGTGTTCGCCTCAAGTGGCAACAAGCAAGGTTGACGACGGGCATTCAGGTGTTCAGCAAGCAAATCAGATCCAATGACAGGGGCAATCACCAGCACCTGCACACGGGCATCTATGCCAACCTTCAACACCAATTATTGAACAGGCTTTTTCTAACCGAGGGTATTCGCGCAGATTGGGACCAAAGCTATAAGTGGGCACTGATCCCTCAACTCAATCTTGCCTATATCGGGTCGATAGCAACCATCAGGGCAAGCATCAGCAAAGGCATGAGGGATGCTGATTTTACTGAACGGTACAACAATTACAACAAAAAATTGGTTACCGGCGGAAGCATTGGAAACCCCGCACTGGAAGCCGAAAGAAGCCTCAACATGGAAGTGGGTGCAGACCTTTTCCTGGATAAACCTGTTCAAATCCATGCAACGCTTTTCCAACGTAACCAGGCCTCTCTGATCGATTGGGCTCCCACCGTTTATGCAGACATGCCCATCCGGAACAACCTGATCCCTACGGGTGTTTATGCCTTGGCAAGCAACATTGCCAATGTAAAAACCAGAGGGGCGGAACTTGATCTTTCTGGTGATCATGGCCTGGGCAAAGGAACCCGATTAAAATGGAAAAGCGGAATCACGCGCCTAAGGTCTACGGGCAAAGGCAATACCCTGCCCTCCTTTTACCTTTCATCCCACGCAAAACTCTTGTGGAATACCAACATCCGGATCATGAACAAATCAGGATCCATTTCGATGGGAACGGTTTACAAAGAGCGGAAGAAGCAAACTGCCAATGCTATCAATGCGGCGATCACTTCTTCATATATAACCATGAACCTGCGTATCGAGAAATACTTGTTCCAGAAAAAAGCAGGGTTGATGTTGCAGATCGACAACCTGACCGATTTGGCGTATTCAGACCTGCTTGGATCAATCATGCCAGGAAGATGGATGCAATTCGGAGGTTGGATGAATTTGAATAAATAATTCAAGATGAACAAAGCCACTACTGTTGAAGAATACATCAGCGATATTCCTGAGGAAAAAAGGGAGGGATTTTTAGCCATAAGGGAAATCATCCTGAAAAATGCCGCAGCAGCAACTGAATGCATCAGCTATGGGATGCCGGCTTATAAACTCAATGGGATGTTGATTTATATTGCCTGCCAGCAAAAGCATTATGGCATCTATCCTATGCCTGCAACCATTGTAAAATTTGCGGATGAATTAAAAGAATATACCACCTCGAAAGGAACGATTCAAATTCCGCACAATGCAAAGATTCCAAAACAATTGATTGCTTCGATTGTGAAATTCAGGGTGGCTGAAAATGCGAGAAAGGCTGTGTCAAAGAAAGCAGCCAAGACTAAATAATCACTGGGGTTTTCTGATTTCATAAACAAAATTCCACCGGGAGGCTTCTCCGAAATATGCAACCTCTTCCTCCCCTGTTTTGATGGCGCTCAGTTTTTCCATGGCCCTTTGAGACCTGAAATTGGAAGCGCCAACATGAAAGACGACCCTATCTACAAATGTAAAGGCATGGGCGAGCATCAGGTGTTTTACTTGGCTGTTATATGGTTTCCCCCAGCATGCCCTTGAAAAAAATGTATAGCCTATTTTGATCTCCTGAAGATCCGGTTTATGGTCATAGAACCTAGAAGAACCGATTGCCTCATCAGTTATGGCATTTTTGATTAAAAAAGCGCCTTTTGACGCCATGGCTCCATCAAAATAATTTGAAAAAACGGCATGCTGGTACCGGTCTGGATTGGGATGCTGTTCCCAAATCAAAGGATCTGAAGCTACGGCATAAAGCTCCTCAAAATCAGCTGCAGACAACGGGGTCAACTGAACCAGTTCGTTCTGAAGGTGGATGGGTTGTAAATTCGCAGATACTATAGGCATATTGGTCTAAAATTAAGGCCTAAAGGAGGAAATAGTGTCAATATTAGCGCAGGAATGATTTTTTAGATATTACGGCAGTTTTTTCTTTTCAAAAATGATGAAAACCCCTATTTTTGCATCCCCGTGAGGGAAATTCCTCAGTAGCTCAGTTGGTTAGAGCATCTGACTGTTAATCAGAGGGTCACTGGTTCAAGTCCAGTCTGAGGAGCCACACTGGACAAGCCATCAGAAATGATGGCTTTTTCTTTGTCTATCAGTGAGTTAGAGTGGCTGCATCTTTCCCCTTTTTTATGCTATATTTATTTCAAATTAACATTAAAATGAAAAAGTCAACCGTATTGTTATTTCTTTTGATTCCTTTTATATCCTTTTCACAAAAGGCAGACTACATCGTAAGTTCTTATTTAACAGAAGGGCCAAAGGCGCCTAATACGCATTACATAGGTGAAGCCTGGTTAAATGGAGTATTGCAAGGCGA
>JAIPBY010000172.1 GCA_021738605.1 Chitinophagaceae bacterium
CCAAACCAGTCATAGTGCAGGATTTCAAACAGCATCTGGTCTCCACTGAAAGCCGTATCCATTTCTGCATCAAGGTATTCGAACAGACGGATGATTTTTTTGATCAGGGGAAGGTCCAGTAAATTGATGTTGCGTTTGCTGTAAAACAGGATACTCCTGCATTTCAGGAACTCAGCCAATTCTTCTCCGTATTTATTTTCTTTGTAAATGACGGCAATTTTTCTGGGCTCGATACCGCTATGTACAAGCGTTTCAATTTCATGGGTGATGCCGATCATTTCCTCCCTTGCGTTTCTCCATGACTTGATGATCGGCTGGTGTGTACTGTTTTTGAGGGTGGCTTTTCCTGCAACAAGGCTCTTGTCCAATCCTTGCACATGGTTGATCAGTCGCTCGTTGTTTTTATCAATCAGTGTTTTGGAAATATCCAGGATGGGCTGTGTTGACCGGTAGTTTTCGGTCAACATGATGGTCTTGATGTTTTGAAACTTCTTCATGAAAACCAGCATGTTCTCCACATTCGCTCCCTGAAAACGAAAGATCGACTGGTCATCATCTCCCACCACAAAAATGTTCGGCTCATCCCAGTAACTGATCAGCATTTCAACCAGTGTATTCTGCGTTCCACTTGTATCCTGGTATTCATCTACCAGCACATACTGGTACTGTTCCTGGTATTGTGCAAGGATTTGTCGGTTGTTTTTGAAAACATCAATCACCCAGTTGATCATGTCATCAAAGTCGTACCGTTTGTGGTCCTGCATCATTTTTCGAAACTTCTCAAATTCCTTGACAGCCGCTTCCAGCTTGCCCATCTTGTCTTTTTCGGCATTGAGCAGTTCCATTTTCAGGTCGCCGGCATTGAACTGCCCCGTTTTTCTTTTATATATATACTCATCCCTTGTCGGAAGGTCGTTGAGGTATTGGTTGATGGCATCCAGGATCAGGTCTGCACTCCAGCCCTCCCGTTTCATGCTGCTGAACAGCTGGCGGAGGTTCTTTGTTTCAAAATAGACATCACTGCGGTACCGTTTTAGCGGATGGTTTTTGGGAAACTGGTCGATCAGTTCCCTGAGCAGGGCAATAGATTCCAGATCGGAGATAGGCTCCAGGCTGTTTTTTTCAAAATACGCGAGGTTGTCCTGAATAACCTGGTTGCAGAAGGAGTGGTATGTATGTATGTTGACCTTGTAAGCATCTGGGCCAATCATCTTCAACAAACGCTTTCTCATGGCCACTGCCCCGGAGTCGGTATAGGTCATGCAGAGGATATTTTGAGGAAGGGTGTCCGTTTCCACCAGGATTTTCCCAATCCGGATGGCCAGGATCTGGGTCTTTCCAGTTCCAGGACCCGCAATGACCATTACTGGCCCTTCAATGGTATCAACCGCTTCTTTTTGAGCAGCATTGAGTTTGGTGTATTCGTTTTGGTAGGTGGTGAGGAGCATGGGGGTTGAAAAGTTGAGGGAGGTGTAGAGAGGTTGAGGGAGGTTGAGGGAGGTTGAAAAGTTTACCAATTTACAACAACATCAGCTTTTTGGTTGTTAAGAATTTTGAAAACAAAAGTTGAAGGGTCCAATCCTTTGCTTGAATCCTTCATACAACTTGTTTTAGTGGCGAAAATTAGATTTTTCAAGCAAAGCCTGAAAAAATTAACCTCTCTAAACTTCTCTAAACCTTCCTTCATGTCAGTATATTGTCTCAAAAAAACCCAATTCATCCCCATTTCTCTCGACGCTGCTTGGGATTTTTTTTCGCATCCCAAGAATTTGGCTGTGATGACGCCTGAATACCTGAACCTGAAGTTCACCAATGAGCTTTATGGCGATGAAATGTATCCTGGTCAGGTAATGACTTATAATGTTCGGCCTGTATTGGGCATCCCGATGTTTTGGATGACCGAAATTACCCATGTTGTTCCGAAAAAGTTTTTTGTAGACGAGCAACGCTTTGGTCCTTATGCCATGTGGCACCACCAGCATCATTTTGAGGAAGTGGAAGGTGGTGTGATGATGACTGATCTGATCCATTACAAGGCACCCCTTGGATTTTTAGGCGACGTCGCAGTATCCGTTTTCATCAAAAAACAACTCGAAGGAATTTTTGTGTTCAGGAAGAAGAAAGTGGAGGAACTGTTTCCTGGGAAATAGTTGAAGAGGTTGAATCGGTTTAAGCGGTTGAAGTTTTATATTACTTAAACTGCTTAAACCCCTTATACCTCTTAAACTTCGGGAAGCCGCATATAATGATGCATGAAACTAACTGCTATATTTTTTTAGTTGCTCAACGTAATGAACATTCACATGATGTTTTTCAGCAATTTGCTCAATTGATAGTGTTGTACTTTTGAGCTCATCCAGTATGGAGAACGTATTGTCCATGACTTGGTTTCTGCCTTCGGCGATACCTTCAGCTTTTCCTTCAGCTATACCCTCTTTCTTTCCCTGTTCCATACCTTGTTCTATCCCCTCTCTTCTTGCTTCAGACATGTTTGTAACATATACCCTCATATTGTCCAGGTAAAGTTCATAACCCCGGATCTGTTCTGGCGTGAAGTTCTTGGTTTCCAATACTTCTATGGCTTCACTGATTTCATTGAAGCGGGCAAGTTCTTTTTCCGTCAGGAATTTGCTGAACATATTTGGGTCTGAGAGGTACATAAGCCAACGGTCTTTGGGTTTTTCCAGATCAAAAATATTTAATTTTTTCCATTTGGGTAATTCAATCATGATGAGATTTAATTCGTCAAAATAATCTTCATGCAATTCTCTTTCAGTCAATGTGTAATGATGAAACCATTTGTTTTCATTGGCTGAGAGTGCATGGTCTAAAAGATTGAGCGAAAAGACAGGTTTGGCCAGGATATAAGGGTCAACCTTAGAAAGTTGTCTGGAATAGACTTTGGTCATGTTGGTAATGACCCTTTTGACAAAGCCAGCTTGTTTGCTTACCTGCATTTCTACAATAAAATGCCTACCATGAGTATCGGTACAACGAACATCAACGATGGTGTTTTTGCCATCTTCTTGGTCTGGGGTGAGTTCCGGGCTGAGGTATTCAAGCGAAACGATAGGGTGGCTGAGGGGGAGCAGGTTATTCAGCAAGCTCATGAGCAGGTGAGGCCTTTCTGCAAATACTTTTTTAAAGCCCAGGTCTGATTTGGAGTCAATGATGTTCATCTTTTTTCATCAAAGATGCCATCAGCAGCAAAAGTTTTCTAGGTGAAATAACCGTATTTAAGGAGGATTTTTCACTGATAAAAAGAGGGAAATATCTCAACTTCTACCCCGGCATCCTCGAAATATACTTTTCGATCTGCTTGATCTGGTCAACAACCTGATCAGTGGTAGGTTTCTGCGCTTTGGCTTTTTTGAAGAAATCTTTGGCAGCGCGGAATTCACGCTTTTGCATCATGATCTGGCACATTTGCAGGTAAGCCAGTGCTGAACTTTCCTTATCGGGAATTCCCAACCGAATGGCGGAGCGGATCAGGCTTTCACCCTCTTTCATGTTGCCTCTTTGCATGGCCATCATCCCCAATTGAAGTTTATTGGCACCCTCGGCTTCTTTCATGGGAAGGCCCAGTTCAAGGCTTTTTTTCATGTGTATTTCAGCTGAGTCAAAGTCTTGCTTGGACATAGCAATATTGCCTTTGAGGGTAAAGTATACAGCGCGGATGGGTTTGTACAGCAGTCCGGGGTATTTGATTCCGTTGAGGATCTTTTCAGCGCCTTCAAAATCACCCCCTTCAAGGTATTCTTGGATCAGCCTCAATGGACCAATAAAGAAATGGGTGAAAATACAGAGCACTGCAATGATGTACAGGGCCAAGGAAGGCAAGAAACCTGACCAAATGTTGAAGAAAATTGCCGCTGCCAGTGCCAGAATCCCTAAATGGAGGCGGTACTTGATGAAAATGTTATAAAATTTCATAGGGGCAAAGATAATGAAGTTGATCGCGAAATAAATCGGAAATAAACCAGTGAACAGTTCATTGAATTTGTTGACCGCATCGCAGAAATTATTAAATTATTGTAAAGTGCCATCGAAAGATGCTCCCTTTTTTTGTTTTGGCCCGAAGGATTAGGATCTTGCATGCATCTATAATGAGTAGAATTTGAATGAACAGGAGCTCATAGGGCGGTTAAGGCAGGGGGATGAAACTGCTTTTCGGTGGTTGGTCAACAACCTCAGCCACCAATTACATCATACCGTATTGAACATTGTGCAAGACAGGGATGATGCGGAAGATGTGCTGCAGGAGACTTTCATTCAGGTACATGGGTCGATTGGGTCGTTCAAGGGAGAGTCAAAACTCTCCACCTGGGTGCGTAAAATTGCCATCCGAAAGGCCTTGGAAAAACTGCGGAAAAGGAAAACGAGGCAAAGGATTCAGGCCATCATTCCCTGGTGGATGCCTGATGAGAAAAGAAGTGTAGATGTAGTGGAAATTAATCCGGGCATTGCTGCAGAAAACAAGGAGAAAGCGACGGCCCTGTTCAAAGCGATTGATCAACTGCCGGAAAACCAAAAGCTGGCTTTTACATTGATCAGGGTGCAGGGAATGAAACATGATGAGGTGACTGAAATCATGGGGCTGGGTGTCAAGGCAATCGAATCCTTGTTGAGCAGGGCGAAAGAGAACCTGAAGCAGCATCTTGAAAAATACTACAAACAATAAAACCATCGCAATGAATAAAAATTCAAACAGTTTGCTGGAAGAGCATCTTCAGGTATTGGATGAAATGCAAGCGGTTGGAACGGATGCGTTTTTTTATACCAGATTAAGGGCAAGGCTTGAGGCACGAAAAGCAGGTGAGGAATGGGGTTTTAAGCTAAGGCCTTCATTGGCCATTGCTGCACTGTCTCTCTTGTTGGTATTGAATGGCTTCCTCCTTTTTCAATATGCCAAGAACGATAAGAAACAGGACAGTGCATATTCTATCCAGCGTTTCGCCGCCGATTACAACCAATCCATCCAATCAATCTATTAAACCTTTCGCAACTTGAAAAATGCCATAAAAAATAAATTCTTCACCTGGTTGGTAGCCACACTGCTGGTGGCTAACGCCGTAACCATTCTTTTCTTCTGGATCAACAGGCCCGAGAGGATGCAAGGTCCAAAAGGATCTCCAAGGGAGTTTCTGGTCCATGCGCTTGAACTGGATTCAAGTCAGCTGGATGCTTTTCAGGCTTTGATTGAGGAGCATCAGGCTTCAGCAAGGCCCTTGAAAAATGAAATCCGGTCTGCCAAAGAAAATCTTTTCCAATTGCTCAAGCAACCCATCATTCCC
>JAIPBY010000173.1 GCA_021738605.1 Chitinophagaceae bacterium
GGTTTGCGCCTGCTGAACATTTATACACAGGCCAATACCCATGTTATGAGTGCCGCCTATGCGAAATTGCGTGACATGACGCTGAATTATGCCATTCCAACAGCTGTTGCCAACAAGTTGAGCATGTCAGCATGTTCCATTTACGCGCAGGTAAACAATGTGATGTTGTGGAAAAACAATAATGCAAACATTGATCCTGAATTTTTCTACCTGAGCAGCGGTACCAGAACCGGAAGGATGCCAGCTTTCTATACCATTGGTTTCAGGATTACATTCAAATAACAAAGGAAAAAGATAATTATCATGAAAAGAATATTGCTTAGTGCAGTGATGCTGATTTCACTCATGACAGGGTTTCAAGGGTGTAAAAAATTTCTGGATGTTGAGCCCAAAGGACTTGACCTGATCAAAAGAATTGATCATTACAACGGGCTTTTCAACAACACGAATCTCTATAGCCTGATCAACGTAAGGAGTGTCCCGGGAAGCTTGCCTTTTATCATTGGATATCCTGGAGCACCGGTACTAATGTCTGATGACGTTTTTTCAAGCGCGGCTTATCTGAGTACACAGCCACTGTCTTATCAGAATGCCTACCAATGGAAAGATGATTTGTTCCAGGAAGAGGATGAATCCAGTGAATGGGGAACCTTCTATTCACAGAACTATATCTACAATGTCATAGCCAATGGTGTGATGGATGCAACAGACGGAACCCTCCAGCAGAAAAAAGAGTTGTTGGCCGAAGCAAGGGCCAATAGGGCTTATATGCATCTCTTGCAGGTCAACTATTTTGCAAAGCCATACAATGCCTCAACAGCATCGACTGATTTGGGAATCCCTCTGGTGGCTGTTGCTGACGCGGGTGGATCCAATTTCAAAAGAGCAACGGTAAAGGAGGTCTATGATTTTATCATCAATGAATTGACGGCCGCCATTCCTGATTTGCCAGTTCGCACCGTGAACAGGGCGAGGCTTGCTCAAACTGCAGGATATTATTTATTGGGCCAAACCTATTTCTGGATGGGTGATTATGCCAATGCACTTGTTCAACTGAATTTGTCACTGGCTTCAATGCCCAATCATACCGTTGGTGTTTCACTCTACAATTACAATACATTGATGCCAAGCTGGATTACGACTGGTCAGGCATGGTTGGGTGCCAATAAATATCCTGCACAAACCCTGAGCAATGAAAACATCTATCTGAAAACGATGAGTTTGAATTTTGCCACTGCAAGAAATACAGTATACCTGAAGCCCAATGTGTACGCACTTTTTAGTACGAACGACCAAAGGAAAAAATTCTATTTCAACAACAGTACAACCAATGCTGTTCCTGCCCCAGGCTTGCCCGGTCAACAAAGGAACGGTCCCATCTCAGTCAACTGGGGTCCCAATTTGGCGGATTTGTATTTGATGATTGCTGAATGCAAAGCAAGGGCCAACAACCTTGTTGGTGCCAAGGCAGATTTGGAAACGCTCAGGAAGACAAGGATGCCATTGGCTGAAGCAACTGTACTCGCTGCTACCCAAGATGCCATCATGAAAGCAATTTTGGATGAAAGAAAGCGTGAGTTTGCAGGCACAGGATTCAGGTGGTTCGATATGAGGCGTCTTTGGAATGACACTAAATACAACAATGTTGATGCGACACACCCATTGGATGGGGCAACCTATACCCTCAAGGCAGAGAGGCTTGTCATGAAAATACCCCCTGCAATCCTGCGTTTGAATCCGGGCATGCCTGATAACCAATAATAACCTTTAATTTACAAGCTAGAAATCGTAACATGAAAAAAACAGCAACGCTCATTCTTTTTTTATTGCCCTTGTTCATTTTTGCTCAAAACGGTTTCACCGTGAAAGCCAAGTTGGGTCATTTGGGAACCAACAAAGTGAAGGCATCTTATTACAAGAACGGGAAATATACCAATGATACACTTGTAGCCAACAAAAAAGGAATTGTGCTATGGGAAGGCCAGTTGGATGAACCACAGATCGTGCGCATGGAAGTGTTGGACTCAACCCTGATTCTTCGTGTGGGAAAAGCAGCATCCGCACCTCCATTCCTCATGTTTGTCCTTACCAACTCAGCCATCACCATCACAGGTGATGCCAAGGAGGTTTACGCGGCAAGCATTAAATCGAAGGACAAAGAAATCATTGATTACGAGACATATCGAAAAGATGAAATTGCATTCAACCGTGCATCTTGGGAAATACAAAAAGAACTCAACAGAAAATTGAATGCAAAAGATACCGTTGGCAATGCTGTCCTGATGGCCAAGCTTTCAGCCCTTCGCAAAGAAAACCAGCAAGTGAGGATGAGGTTCATTGATGCCCATCCTGCTGCATTTTCAAGCATTTTGATGTTGTCCAATCTTTTTCTTGTCATGTCACCTGAAGATATGTACAGGCGTTACGAAGCAATCGATGCACGCTACAAGGATTCAAAGGCGGCAAAAAGCCTTGGTCTTAAAGTAGAAAGCAACAGAAAGACTGCCCTGGGACAACCCATGATTCAGTTTTCCCTGGTGGGCGTTGATGGCAAACAAGTCAATACCGCTGATTTGAAAGGCAAGGTCATTTTGCTTGATTTCTGGGGAAGCTGGTGTGTGCCCTGCCGCAAAAGCCATCCGGCGCTCAAGGAATTGTATGCAAAATACAAGTCCAGGGGATTGGAGATCATTGGCATTTCCAACGAAGCTTTCAGTGCTGGTGGAAACAAAGCACAGCAAGAAGTGTCATGGCGCAAGGCCATCAAAGAAGATGGCATTGATTGGTTACATGTGTTGAACGATGCTGATATCAATGATCTTGCCAAGTCCCATGATATCAACGGGTATCCAACAAAATTCCTGATTGACCGCAATGGCAAGTTCGTCCTGAAAATACTGGGTACAAGTGAGGGGCTGCACAAAACACTTGAAAAGAAATTGGCAGAGTTGATGCCGGATTGATGCATTTTTAATTCTTATCTCATGAGCTCCTTGGTTATCCAAGGGGCTTTTTTTTGGTTTGAAAAATCAAAAAGAACCGTTAAATGTATTAATATTGAATAGCAATATTTTCAAAAACATCTTCATGTCAAATCCATGAACATCGTTTTTTGATAAACACTTGATTACCAAATGAAGTCAGGCAAACCATTTGATGAACTGCAGTTGATAAAAAAAATGGCTGAAGGGGACATGGACTCCTTTGATGCTATTTATTGGAAATACTATAAGGCCGTGCACGGAAATATTCTCAAACTTGTGCAGGATAACGCTTCAGCAGAAGATATTTTACAGGATGTCTTCCTTTCATTGTGGGAAAATCGCGAGAAGATTGATGCTGCAAGATCTCTTGCTGGCTGGCTGTTTGTCACCAGTTATAACAGATCCATGACTTTTTTGAAAAGGAGACTGAGAGAAAAAATGACACCCGTTTTACATGGTGAGGATTCAGTTGAGATCTCAATTGGTCAGCCATTGGCCGAAATTCGGTTGAAAGAGCTAGAAAAGGCCATCAACAACCTTTCTCCACAAAAACAGAAAGTTTTTTACATGTGCAAGCTCAAGGGACTCAGTTATGACGAAACTGCTGATTTGATGAAAATATCCAAGCATACAGTGAAAGAATACCTCACTGCTGCATTTCGATCCATCAAGGAGCAGATGATGAAATCACCCAGTATAGGCTTGCTTGCCTGGCTTTTTCTTAAATTTTATTGATAATACCCCCCCTTTTTCATGGCAGCATAGTATTTATTTGAACGAACGACTGCCTTGGAAGAAATTAAAATCAAATTAAAGCTCCTTTTGACCCAGACAAACTGGAATCCGGAAGACCGAAAATGGCTTTTGGAGTTTCTGGATTCTGGGGATACGAACTTATTACAGGAGTTGCTCCGAGAGGATTTTTTCAATGAAATCAATGCTTCTATCGATCAACATGATGAAGCCGCAAAAGAAATTCTTGATAAAATTCACCAAAAAATTAACGCAGCCAAAAGAAAATCCAGCAAAACCACAGTTGTTCCGCTCAAGTGGATCTCCATCGCAGCAAGCTTTTTTCTGCTTGCATTTTCGGCATATTTTTTCCTTTACAACAATGATTCCAATCCGGTTGCAGTTGTTGAAAAATCCTCTAAACAGCCGTTGGTAAATGATTTTGTGCCTGGAGAAGACAAGGCGGTTTTAACCCTAGCTGATGGCTCGGTTGTCATTCTTGATGATGCCTCAAATGGGAACATTG
This sequence comes from Chitinophagaceae bacterium, assembly GCA_021738605.1. GTDB lineage: Bacteria > Bacteroidota > Bacteroidia > Chitinophagales > Chitinophagaceae > Pollutibacter. The sequence continues at coordinate 4,243 of JAIPBY010000173.1, forward strand.
CCTTACAAGGAGCTGTTCAGATACAAAAAGTCAATGACGGAAAACTTCAATACCAGGCCGGGGGAGAGGCGCTAGAGACAGTATACAATTCGGTATCTACCCCTAAAGGAGGAAAATTTCAGTTGACACTTTCCGATGGTACAAAAGTTTGGCTTAATTCATCTTCTTCACTGAAGTTTCCAGTAGTTTTTAATGGGAATGAAAGGAAAGTTGAACTGCACGGGGAAGGATATTTTGAAGTGGCTGAGAACAAGCAAAAGCCTTTCAAGGTGGATGTGGCAGGCAGGGGTGAAGTTGAAGTCTTGGGTACGCATTTTAATGTGAATGCCTATGCTGATGAGGCATCACTCAATACAACATTGCTGGAGGGAAGTGTAAAGGTTAGGGTTGGTTCCGGCTCAAAACCATCGATGTTGGTACCTGGCCAGCAGGCTAGAATTTTCCCCAATGGAGAAGTCAGAACAACAAGCAACATTAACCTTGAGGAGGTTGTAGCCTGGAAAAATGGAAAGTTTCATTTTGGAGAATCAACCGATATGGAAACGGTAATGCGTCAGATTGGAAGGTGGTATGATGTGGACGTGGAATATTCAGGTAATTTTTCTGGCAAACACCTTGGTGGAACCATTTCAAGAGATGTAAATGCTTCAAAAGTTTTTGAAATGCTGGAAATGACTGGAATAGCGAAATTTCGGATTGTGGGTAAGAAAGTTTTAGTAGTTGCTCAAAACAATTAAGTTCAGGAAACCCAAAAAAAACCGCCTCGAAGGGAAGTCGAGACGGCGTAATGCCTGGGTGCCTAATAAATAAGTCGTGACAGACCTGTATCATTAACCCAAACAAAACAAAGTTATGCATTTTAAGCCTTTATTATGCCCTCCCAAAAGGTACTCAGGAACACTAATCAAAACCATTCTGATGATGAAATTCACAGTTTTCTTATTGCTGGTTGCCTGCATGCAGGTTTCAGCAAGCGGATTTTCTCAGGTATCACTTGCAGAGAAGAATGTCCCTCTGAGATCAGTGTTTAAAAAGAT
>JAIPBY010000174.1 GCA_021738605.1 Chitinophagaceae bacterium
CGAGCTGGAAGGCTGGGATGAGGATAACTGGCCCCATTTCAAACAAACCAAGGAGTTGCCTCCCATGGAATTCATGCAGCAGGAAAACTTCATGAAAGACCATGTATTGTTCTATTTTTCACAAAACGAATTTTAATGAGAAGAGAAGTTCCCCTGCTGTTGCTTTTCAGTTTATTGATTTTGGTGCTTGTACCAGCAATGGCACAGCCCACTGGGAAAATCCGAAAAGCTGACCTGAGAAAAGACATCCTGGTCAGGACTGATTCTGGGAATATGGTGCTCAGACTGAATGATTCAACACCCCTGCACAGAGACAATTTCATCCGTTTGGTGAAATCGGATTATTACAAGGGGATTGGATTCCACAGGGTCATCTGCGGGTTTATGATACAGGCAGGAGATGAAAAAACAAAACCCAATGCTGACACATCATCCTTGATGAAACAATATACCTTGCCGGCAGAAATAAGGCCTGAGCTCTACCACAGAAGAGGGGTACTGGCTGCTGCAAGGATGGGAGATGATGTTAATCCCCAGAAAAACAGCAGTGGCATGCAATTTTACATCGTACAGGGAAAGCTATTCAATGAAGTTTCACTGGACTCTGTAGAAACACACCGATTGAAAGGAAGAAAACTTCCGGAGCCGCACAGGAAAATATACAAGACAGCGGGTGGTGCACCGCATTTAGACCAAAATTATACCATATTTGGAGAGCTGATCATCGGATATGATGTGTTGGACAAGATTGCCAACACAAAGACCAACGGGAGAAAGGGTGGAGACAAACCCCTGACGGATATTCGCATCCGGGAAATGAAGATGGTCAGAAGAATCCAATAAAGATTTTTCATGATGGATGCAAAATATTGTAAACTTGCACAAAATATCAGACCATGAACTTTCCTGAGCAATTGCATTATACCAAAGAACACGAATGGATCTCCTTAGATGGAAATATTGCAACCATTGGCATTACGGAATTTGCCCAGGGCGAACTCGGTGATATCATCTATGTTGATATTGAAACCATCGGAAAAGAATTGACTGCGGATGCAGTGTTTGGATCGGTTGAGGCTGTGAAAACTGTGAGTGACCTATTTCTGCCGGTAGCTGGAACCATTACTGAAAAAAATTCCCTGCTGGACAGCCAGCCTGAGCTGGTGAACCAAGACCCATATGGTGATGGCTGGATGATTAAAATGACCGTCAGTGACGCCTCCCAGCTCTCTGGCTTGTTGGATGTACATGCATACAAGGCGCTGATTGGAGCCTAATCAAATGAACCTTTTAAAACGAAGCATTGGGCCTGGTCTCCTCTGGACAGGCCTGATTTTTTATTTGCTCAGCATGGACACCAGCGGGGCAGGAGAATTCAGTTTGTTGAAGGTATACGGCATAGACAAACTGATTCATTTTGTACTTTTTGCAATATTGGCTTTCTTGTGGGGAACCTATTTTCTCAACCGAGAAACACTGCATGCCAAAAGGATCATATTGTTGATCATCACCCTGGCCTCCGTTTATGGCATGGGCATGGAATACTACCAACAATACTTTACCAACAGAAGTTTTTCATATTGGGATGGACTCGCTGATGCCATCGGGTCGGCAGCTGGAGCTTGGGCAACAAAAAAAAGCCCCTATGGAAATAGGGGCCGTAACCAAAACTAACTGCTTATGAGAAAAAAAACTTGTTTCTATTGATTAGATGAAAAGATTGACTTTTTCCATTTTTGATTTCGTTAAAGATTTCTAAATCCTCATTGAAACCCGGCCATTCTCTTTTCTGAACACAATATATAGACGAAACAACCCTCGAAAGGGTTGTTAAAGAGAATATAAACCAGGAAAATATTTTTTTACAGGAAAGAAGCCTCCTTGATGATTATTGGGAGAGCTTGCTGGCATTTTCTGCAAACTGGAGTGCATCAATCAGCTCTCCAATGTTCCCATTAAGAACATCCTGCAAATTGTAAAGGGTCATTCCAATGCGGTGATCGGTTACACGGCCCTGGGGGAAATTATAGGTTCTTATTTTGGCTGATCGGTCTCCAGAGCTGACCAAACTCTTCCTATGCCTTGAGATCTCATCTTCCTGTTTCCGGACCTGTTCTTCATACAGCCTTGTGCGCATCATCTGCATGGCCTTTTCCCTGTTACCCAACTGTGTTCGTTCAGTCTGACAAATGACAACGGTACCCGTTGGAATATGGGTAAGCATCACCTTGGTTTCTACTTTGTTTACATTCTGTCCGCCTGCACCACCACTTCGGGAGGTTTCCATTTTAACATCCGCATCCCTGATCTCCACATCTACCTCTTCCGCCTCTGGCATCACCGCAATAGTGGCAGCACTGGTGTGAACCCTTCCACTGGCTTCTGTATCCGGTACCCGTTGTACACGGTGTACCCCACTTTCAAATTTCATTGTTCCGTAGACTTCATCACCTGTCACTTCCAGCTGCACTTCCTTGTAGCCACCCATCGTACCCTCATTTTCATTGAGCAGCGCCACTTTCCAACCCTTTCCTTCGCAATACCGCATGTACATGCGCAAGAGATCACCTGCAAAAAGGGAAGCCTCATCTCCACCTGTTCCTGCACGGATCTCGAGAATGGCATTCTTGTCATCCTGTGGATCTTTGGGAATCAGCATGTTCCTGACCTGCTTTTCCAGTGTCTCTTTCTGTACTTCCAGTTCTGCGGTCTCCATCTTGGCCAACTCCCTCAATTCCTCATCATCGCCCATCAATGCCTCCCGGTTGAATTCAATATCAGACAAGAGCCGCTTGTATTGGGTATATGCATTCACTACTTTCTCAAGGCTTCTGTATTCCTTGGAAAGCTGGCTGAACCTTTTGTTATTGCCCACAATTTCCGGATTGGTGAGGGCAACACCGATATCATCGAACTTGGCTTTTATGGCTTCTAATTTATCCAGCATATGTGTAAGCGGACTCCATCCGGTATTTAATCTTTAATTTCGTCCGCAAAGTTAATTCTTTTCAACAGATGAATTACCGCAAGTTTCAGGCTGATAAGATCTTTACTGGGTTTGAATTCCTTGATCCCAGCCACGTGCTCATCATGGATGAAGACGGAAAGGTCATGGAGATCCTGGCGGAGATGGATGCCGGTGAAGGGATTGAAAGATACAGGGGCATCCTTTGCCCAGGGTTCATCAATGCCCATTGTCACCTGGAGCTCAGCCACCTGAAAAATAGCATTTCACCCCATACCGGATTGATTCCATTCTTATTGGATGTAGTGGGCAAAAGAGAAAATGATCAGGTGCTGATACTTGACTGCATCGAAAAAGCAGAAAAAGAAATGGAGCGGGAAGGCATTGTTGCCGTGGGAGACATCTGCAATACCAGCATCACCCTTGAAACAAAACGCAGGAGCAAGATCAGATGGAATAATTTTATTGAAGTGCTCGGCATGAGAGATGAAAAAGCCGAAGCCAATTTGCTGCACTATGAAGGCATACTGCATGCTTTCACAGGTGCAGCAACCAACATGAAATCATCGTTGGTACCACATGCCCCTTACAGCATTAGCAACAAAACATTTGAGGGAATCAACAACCGCACCGGTCATTCCATTGTTTCCATGCACAACCAGGAAAACCCTGCTGAGGATGAATTGTATACCAAGGGAACGGGCGATTTTATCCGATTTTTCAATAAACTGGGATTGACGGAATCTCCATTTCCAGTGACGGGAAAATCTTCTTTACAATCTTGTTTGCCACATTTCAACAAGAAGCAAAGAGTGATCCTGGTCCACAATACTTTTACTGCAGAGGAAGACATTGTCTTTGCCATGGACTATGCGAAGGAATACCTATCCGGCATCCATTTCTGTCTTTGCGCCAACGCCAACCTGTATATTGAAAACCGCATGCCGCCCATTGACCTGCTGATCAGGAACAAGGCTGAAATTGTTTTGGGTACAGACAGTTACAGCAGCAACTGGCAACTGAGTATCGCATCAGAAATTCGAACCATCAGAAAAGAATTACCAGAAATCCCTTTGCAACTGCTGCTTCAATGGGCAACCATCAATGGTGCAAGGGCACTGGAAAGGGATGATGCATTGGGCAGTCTTGAAACAGGAAAAAAACCAGGCATTGTATTGCTAGACAACGCCCTTGAGGCCAGGAAAATCGTTTGATCATTGTTCCATCAACACCCGGATCACCGGCAAGGATTTCATGTTGCCAAACGCATTGATGTGCATTCCATAAAATTGAAGACAGGCATCCAACAAATCATTTCGCTGTTGCCTGTTCATCTTTACCTCTTCCAATTCTTCCAGTTGCATGACCCGTAACAATTGCGCAATGGATTCACTTTGCGGTGGAACAACAACCATCTGGTGAATAGGCATTTCAGCCACGAACTGGCCTTCGTGAAGATCAAGGATATTCTCTTTGTTACTGAAATTATCCATCATCCTGAATCCAAAAAAATGCGACAAATGCAATACAAAAAATAGAGGGAGATTGGCTGTTTGCTGCGTTGTGCCATTGTCCAATCCCTTGATAACATCCTCTATAAAATAAAAAAGCTCCGGATGGGGGTCTGGCTCTTTCAAGCATTTCTGTAGCAACTCAATCATGAAAAGCATGACAGCATTCTTTGTTACATCAACAAACAATTCATTGTAATGAATGGCCTGCTTGCATTCCTTGATGCGTTGCAGCGTATTTCTGTCATTCTGATAAACAACCATCTCCAATATATTTCCCACTTGCAGTTGGGAAGCGGAAATGCCATTGGATTTTTTGGAAGTCCTCACACCATTCACCATGTATTGTTGCAATCCGAAAAGCTCAGTAAATGCAGAAACCACCAAGGAGGTTTCACCATACTTGACCGTTCTGATCACAATGCCTTTTGTGGTGTGGATGATGGCCATGCTATCGTATGAAAAATATTTTGGCTGCCACCTGTTGCTGGTTGTTCTCATCTGCAACATAGACCAGGTATACACCGCTGTTGACCCTTTCACCCTTGTAGTTTTTGCCATTCCAAATGGCCTGACCGCCCAAAGACCTTGATTGGTGCACCAGGCGCCCGTCGAGTTCAGTGATGCGCACCCAGGCATTGTCTGGAAGATCCCTGATGGCGATGGTTCCTGTAAAGCCTGGCGGTACTGGATTGGGGAAAACAAAGGGTTTCTTTTTTTCAGTAGCAGCTGCAGTTGCTGTACCCC
>JAIPBY010000175.1 GCA_021738605.1 Chitinophagaceae bacterium
TCATATCCATTCAACAATGCTGATTCCTCAGAAAATGAGGGGAGCGGAAGTTCAGGAGGTAATGGCTTAAGCGCATTGTCTACATATAACTTGGAGTTGTACAGGGCCTTGTTTTCTTCCTGAAGCTGTTGATAGTAAGCAAGAATTGGAGCGGTCAGGTCCTTGTCTGCGGCGAGGAGGATGGTTCGCTGTAGGGCAACCATGATGTCGCGCCTGAAAGGAAGAGTGTTATCTGACAGTTCCTGGTAAATGGTAGTCAGTTGGTCTGCATCAATCCTGGAAAGGACCTCACCCATCAAAGCCAGTGTTTTCTGCTTCTGCTCCTGTATAGGGCTGTCGTATAATTTCCAATTGGTTAGTCTGTATTCATTTACATAAATCCTAGAACTGTCTTCCAACGATTCAATTTCGTCAGCGCTGGCCAGCCCATTTTCAATGATCCAGGTGCGCATTTGTGCCAAACAATCCCATTGACGCTCCCACTGCAATCGCTCTGGAGACTTGTATCTTTCATGGCTTCCCGAAGTTGAGTGTCCCTGCGGCTGGGTCAGTTCCTCAACATGAAAAAGCACAGGAATATGTTCATTTCTTGCTATAGTAATGCCTTCTTCAAATACCTCACAGAGCTGGGCATAATCCCAACCCTTTACCTTGTAAATCAGCATACCATTGGTACCCCTGGATTTTTCAAAACCAGAGAGTGCATCAGATATGGAGGCTTTAACCGTTTGAAATTCTTTAGGAACTGAAATTCCATACCCGTCATCCCAAACAAAAACAGCCAAGGGGACCTGCGATACGGCAGCAGCATTCATGGTTTCCCAGAAATGTCCTTCGCTGGTGGAGGCATCACCTATTGTGCAGAAACAAACTTCGTTTCCATGGCAGGAAAAACTTGTCATGTTCTCCAGCACAGGAGCATGTCTGTATATTTTTGAGGCATAGGCTAAGCCCAGTGCTCTTGGCAAATGACCGGCTGTAGGCGCCATGCCAGAGGAAAGGTTCTTGGTCTTTGTAAAATTGATGAAATTATCATGTTCATCAAGGAAAGGTGTGCAAAAATGACAATTCATTTGACGACCTGCACTATGGGGATCATGTTCAGGGTTCGGGTCTGCATAGAGCTGAGAAAAAAACTGACCCAATGTAGCGGTTCCTGTTGCCAGCGCAAAGGTCTGATCTCTGTAATAGCCAGCATAAAAATCACCAGGCTTGAAAAACTTTGCCATGGCCACCTGAGGCACTTCTTTTCCATCCCCAAAAATCCCGAACTTGGCCTTACCAGTGAGGACTTCTTTTCTGCCAAGCAGGCTGGCCTGTCGGCTTTGGAATGCAATGGTATAATCACTGATAACAGTCTGCCTGAACCCCTCAAAGGAGAGTTCATCAGCCAGCTGCTGTTCAGTGATTCCTGTGTCTTGCATGCGACAAAACTAACCAATTTTGTTAATAAAAAATCAACACCCAGCCTATGGGGACAAACCTCAAATATCTGGGCAAAACCCACTGATTTGGGAAATAAAAAAGCGGCAGGTCAATGACCTACCGCAATACAAATTGTAAAAGATTTACTTATTTCTTTACTGCCTTGTCAAAGTCTGAAGCAGGAACCACCTCACCAGCAATTTTAAGTTCGAACGGTGCATCGACACCTTTGATCTTTACGAAAACTGTTTTCTCGAAAGGACCAGGAGCAGCTGCGTTGAAACCAGCCTTGATTTTATCTGTCTTGGCAGCCATTACAGGCTGTTGAGGCCAGGTTGGGGTAGTGCATCCACATGAAGCAGAAGCTGTTTCAATGATGACCGGAGCGCTGGCGATGTTGCTGAATTCAAAATCATGGGTAACTGGAACACCTTGCTTGATCTTACCAAAATTGTGGCGGATCTCTTTGAATTTGACCATATCTTCCGCTTTCTTGGCAGCATTTTGTGCAACTGCAAAAAAACCTGTTGCCAAGATCATCAGCGTAATCATTATTTTTTTCATTGTTTCTTGTTTTTTATGTGTTGTAAAATTAGCGTATTTTCTTGGTTCCTAAAACTTGGCAGCCTTAAGGAATGCAATGCTTTTGTTAAAAGGGGCGGGCTGTTCAGGAGTCTTCCAGACATTTCCCTTAATGCTTACCATAGACGTCATCCCTTTTGCATACATCAATGTAATGGTCTTTTCAAAATAGCCCGGCGTTGCTGAATTGTATCCCACCTTGATGATAGATGTTCCGCCAGGAGCTATGGGTTCCCTGCTCCATTCAGGAGTAGTACATCCGCAAGATGCTTGCACGTTGTCGATCACCAATGGTACAGTATCGAGGTTGACGACTTGGAAATCATGAAAAACAGGCTTTCCCTGCATGATTTTCCCGAAATCAAAGGAGGTCTCCTTTACAAGAATCTTATCCTTTTTCTTGACACCATCCATGATTTGTGCTGACAACATCACCGGTAAGGAGAGTAAAACAAGGAAGACCAATATTAAAAACTGTTTAATCATGGTATAACTACAACGTAAATCGAATTTACGTATTGTTCTCTTTGAAACCAATTTTCCTACATTTACAGCATGTTAAAACCATCCACCAGAGGGGACCAGATGCCCGCTTCACCCATCAGGAAACTTGTGCCATTTGCAGAAGAAGCCAAAAAAAGAGGAATAAAAGTGCATCACCTCAACATTGGTCAGCCTGATATCGAAACCCCACCCGCTGTGATGGATGCCGTCAGGCAGGCAGACATTAAGGTACTGGCCTATAGTCACAGTGCAGGCAATGAATCCTACCGAAAAAAGCTGGTCAGCTACTATGAAAAAGTCGGTGTTGGATTGAATGCAGGTGAAATCATCATCACGACCGGAGGGAGTGAGGCCATTGTTTTTGGCATGATGGCCTGCCTAGATGAAGGGGATGAAATCATCATTCCTGAACCTTTCTACGCAAACTACAACGGATTTGCAGTGATGGCTGGGGTAAAGATTGTCCCCATCACTTCTCACATTGAAAACGGTTTTGCCCTCCCACCCATCGCTGAATTTGAAAATCGCATTACCCCCAAAACCAAAGCAATTCTCATATGCAATCCCAACAATCCTACCGGCTACTTTTACAGCAAGGAAGAGATGGAAAAACTGGAAGACATTTGCCTGAGGCATCAACTCTTCCTGTTCTCAGATGAGGCATACAGGGAGTTTTGTTATGAAGGAACCTATACCAGTGCGATGCAACTGGAAAAAATACAAGAGCAGGTCATTCTCATGGATACCATCTCCAAACGATACTCAGCCTGTGGTGCCCGAATAGGTGCCTTCATCACCAAAAACAAAGAAGTTTACCAGGCCGCCATGAAATTTGCACAGGCTAGACTGAGCCCTCCAGGCTTGGCCCAGATTCTTGGGGAAGCAGCAGTAGATCTTCCAGATGCTTATTTTGACGAACCCAAGGCGGCCTATTTATCCCGCAGGAATCTTTTGGTTCAAAGACTTAATGCGATTCCAGGCGTTTTCTGCCCCACGCCAGGGGGTGCATTCTACGTCATCGCCAGGCTGCCCATCGACGATGGAGATCGTTTCTGCCAATGGCTGCTTGAATCATTTTCCCACAACAACCAAACAGTCATGTTGGCCCCTGCAAGCGGGTTCTACGAAACAAAAGGTTTGGGGAAAAATGAAGTAAGGCTTGCGTATGTTATCAACAATGAAGACATTGATCAAGCCATGGATTGTCTGGAAGAGGCCCTGAAAATATATCCTGGTAAAACAAATTGATCAGAAGCGGTTGATGAGAAAAACACCTCCAATCACCATGGCGGAGCCATACAAGGTATATCCATGAATGGTCTCACCAAGCACGATTACAGAAAGTATCATCGCAAAAATCGGAATCAGGTTATTGAACGCGGAGGTCTTGACAGGTCCGATTTTTTGGATCCCCTCATAATACCAAACAAAGCCCAGCACTGATCCACAAATACCCAGATAGGCAAGTGCCAGCCAAACCGTCCCATCCACTTTTGTGGGATAGGTCTCAAAAGGAACAAAGAAAAGAATCATCAAAAAACCTAGGAGAATGGCCCAGGTGGAAGCTTGTAAAGGAGTAGTTGTCTTGAGTGCATCCTTTGCAAAGTATGTGTAAAAGGCCCAGGAGATGGGGCATCCAAGCATGAAGGCATCCCCCCAGGTAAAGCTGGTGAACACTGAAAAAATATCACCCCTTGCAATGACAATCGCTGTTCCAGCCAAAGAGAGCAGTACACCAACAATGCGTATGCCATTGATCCTGTCTTTACCGAAAAGGGATGAAATCAACATGACCAGTACCGGATTCAATGCTACAATCAAGGAACCATGGCTTGCCTCCACCCGCTTCATTCCATTGAAAAAGAAAAAACTGTAAGCGAAAATGCCAGTGCTGCCCAAGACTAGCAATTGAAGGAATTGTTTTTTGTTGATGCGCAATGCAGTTTTATCTTTCATCAACATCAGTGGTATCATAAAGACAAGCGCAAAGAGATAACGGAAGGATGCGCCAGTAAAAGGTTCAAATACCTGCGATGCCATTCTGGTGGCAATGAAAGTGCCGCCCCACATGATCGCTACAAGAATCAGCTTGATGTAAATCACTGCGCGAAGGTAGTTCTTTTCAGAAGCCATCAGCAATCAATCATGGCTTTCACAACCTTGTTCGATGGATCGGATAGTGCTGAAAATTTACTCTTTACATCATCAAACAATAGTCGATGGGTAATCATGGGCAATGGGTTGATTTGGCCGGATGCAATGGCAGTCATGACATGGCTGAAATCTGCTTTGGTTGCATTGCGGCTGCTCATCAGTGTTGCCTCACGCTTGTGAAATTCTGGGTGGCTAAAAGAAATCTCTCCGAGCTGCAACCCTACAAGGATGTATTTTCCTCCATGAGACATGTAGGCAAATGCATTGTTGATGGCCTTTTGGTTTCCTGTTGCATCAATGACGACACTCGGCATGTCTCCTGATGTAAACTCCTTCAACATGGCCATAGCGTCTTGTTGCAAAGGATTGATGGTATCAGAAACAGCAAAATGATTTCGGCAAAACTGAAGCCTTTCATCATTGGTATCCATCAACACCACTTCGGCGCCTGCCAATTGGGCAAACATGACCAATCCAATTCC
>JAIPBY010000176.1 GCA_021738605.1 Chitinophagaceae bacterium
GTGACATCCATCATTGGATTGATGACACTAAGGCCACTTCCCATGGTTTCCTTTTGCACCTTTCCAAAAAGTGACTTGACACCAACAAATCCTGCATCCACCTGACGGACGCTGGCGCTGAGCGCACCAAGCAACACCACAACAATACCCAATCCTTTGATTCGGCCAGCAAATGGCGTGATCTTGGTTTCTGAACGCATGGCAGAAGCGCCAATAATAAACAGTACAATGCCGAGAATAATAAGAAACATAAAAATAATTTTAAAGTAGACGTGAAAAAGAAGGAAAAGTTGCTTTTAACTGCTATGGTCTGCAATAATGACCCAGCCACGGCTTTGCTTCTCAAAGGTAAGCGTATAATACCCGCCTACATCACCGGCTGTCCGCTTGAGCGACCATTTGCCCACTACCAGGTAGTGTTTTCTGCCCAATTTCTTGAGGTGAAGGATCTCAAAACTGAGCTTCCCCATTTTATCGGCACCGGAATAACTTCTCTTGTAATTGTTAAGGGTTGCAGCATACCCATATGTGATGCCTGATTTCCCAATGAACATCAGCGAATCCGTGTGCAAATAGCCCACCATGAACTGATCAAAGTCGCCCTGGTTCCATGCGGCTGTCTGGTTGCTGAGCACAGATAAAATTGCTTTCTCATCTTTAGACTGAGAGAACGCAAGCATGGGTACAAACAAAAGGACCAGGAAAAACTTCATCCAACAACTATTTTATGCCCAAGCCTTGTCACCTTTTTTGTAGGGAACGCATCCTTCATACTTGCCAGGGATGGCAACATAACGGAGTGCCTGTGTGGCTCCTATTTCGGAACTGAAATACCCAAGTAAGGTAAGCTGTTTCATCATGCCGAAATAATGATTGGGATCGTCTTCTTTTTTGCTATCATTATACGCCTTCAGTTCATTGTTCACCTGGTTGAGCAAAGATGTTCTTTGCGCTGGGGTGATGTTCATGAAACCTTTGCCAAACATATGGTTTGCTGAATTATCAATCTCAGTGATGCCTGCAGCAAAAATTTTCTGGTCTTTTTCCTTATAACAATCCGTTACCATGGTGTTCATGAAAGCTCCAACCAATGCCGCTTTAGCCCCGGGTGTGCTGGTTGCGGGAATGATGGTCTCCGCTACTTCATCCAGAAAAGCAATCTGGTCTTTAGACAAGGAGAAACCTGCTGCTTTTTCCGAAGGGTTCTTGCACCCCTGCAAAAAAGCGGCTCCACCTATGACTGTTCCACCCAGGATGAGGGCTACCCTTTCTAGCGCATCACGTCTGTTCATAAACTGTATTTAGTTACTAAAAATACAAAAGAATAGCCAAAAAAAACAAATGCTTAACTTGCACCCAATGGCATTAATAGACATAAGACTGCCTAAATCGATTGCCAACGCCTTGAGGCTTCCTACCAACTCACCCGAAAGACAACAAAAACGGGTGCTGAAATCCCTTTTAAAAAAAGCCAGGGAAACACAATTCGGCGAACATTACCATTTCGATGAAATCCTCAATAGCAAGATACCCCATGATGATTTTCGAAAGATCGTTCCTGCTTTTGACTATAGCACGCTATACAGTGAATGGTGGAACCAAACCCTGAAGGGTATTCCAGATGTATGCTGGCCCGGGAAGATAAAATACTTTGCACTGAGTTCGGGTACCTCAGAAGCTGCCAGCAAATACATTCCCATCACAAAGGAGCTGATGAAGGGCAACAAGATTACCATGATCAAGCAGCTCCTCTCTTTGAGAAATTACGACAATATATCCTGGAAATCTGTAGGAAAGGGATACCTGATGCTGGGTGGAAGCACAGACCTTCAAAAGGGACCGGGTTATTTTGCAGGAGACCTAAGTGGTATTACTGCCAAAAAAGCACCTTTCTGGTTTTCTCCCTTCTACCGCCCAGGAAAAAAAATAGCCAAAACAAGAGACTGGAACAGCAAATTGGAAGCCATTGTGGAAGAAGCTCCCAATTGGGATATCGGATTTGTTGTTGGGGTTCCTGCATGGATACAGATGTGCATGGAAATGATCATCGAACGGTACAAATTAAATAACATCCATGAAATATGGCCAAACCTCACCTTGTTTTGTCATGGTGGCGTGGCTTTCGAACCCTATAAAAAAGGTTTTGAACGGTTGCTGGGGAAACCCATTTCTTACATTGAAACCTATCTGGCTTCAGAAGGATTCATCGCTTATCAAGACCGACAGGATCCGGATGGCATGAAACTAGTATTGAATGAGCATATCTTTTTTGAATTCATCCCTTTTGATGAGGCGCATTTTGACACCGACGGCAATATAACTGATGCATCCAACACCATCCTCATCGAGGATGTGGAGGAAAACATCGACTATGCCATCCTGATCAGCACTGCTGCAGGTGCCTGGAGATACCTGATTGGAGACACCATCCGTTTTGTGAACAAAGAAAGATCTGAGATCATCATCACCGGAAGAACAAAACATTTTCTCAGCCTCGTAGGTGAGCACCTCAGTGTAGACAACATGAACCGCGCTGTTCAGGTGGCCAGTGAAAAATTGAATGCCTCCATCACAGAATTTACCGTTGCAGGAGTGCCCATGAATGGCTTCTTTGGGCACCACTGGTATATCGGCACCGATGATATCATTGATTTGACCGACCTGAGGAACATCATTGATGAAACCTTGAAAGAGTTGAATGATGATTATGCGGTAGAAAGAAAAAGCGCCCTCAAGGATGTTGTTGTGGAAATATTACCGGAAAATGTCTTCATGGCTTTCATGGAAAGCAAAGGAAAAATGGGGGGTCAGCACAAATTTCCAAGGGTTTTGAAGGGAAATGCACTGGAGGAATGGAAGGGATTCCTGGCCAAAAGATAGGTCCTTCTCAAACAAAGCAAATTCTCTGCGCTTTGTTCTGTAATTTTATTTTTTTGAACCCATAAAAATCATATTGATTTTCACCATGCTCGAATCAATTGTCAAAGGAATTGGACTGGGGCTTATTCTGGCTGTTTCAGTGGGGCCCGTAATTTTTACCATCCTGAAACAAAGCATCAACAACGGACACAAAGGTGGGTTCAGCTTTGTGGCAGGTGTATGGTTGAGTGATTTTGTATTGATCATCATCAGCAACATGTTTTCTTCACTGGTGATGGAAGCCCTGGCTTTCAAAAATACGATTGGCTATGTTGGTGCAGTGTTTGTGTTATCACTGGGCATGTATTATGTTTTTTTCAAGAAAGTCAATTACGGAGAGGATAAAAATCTACCATTGGTTGAATTCGGAAAAAAAGCCATTACAAAAACATTCATCTCTGGGTTTATCATCAATACGCTTAATCCAGGCGTAATGCTGTTTTGGCTGATCAATGCAACAGCTTTTGCGGTGACCCATACCCCATTTGAAAGGGTCATTCTTTTTGGCACCTGCTTATTGGTCAATGTAGTTGCAGATATTTTGAAGGTGATGCTCGCCGCAAAGGTCCGCCATAGCCTTACACCCCATAACATCAATATCATCAATAAAATATCAGGAACAATCCTGATCATTATTGGACTGGGCATCGTTTATGGCATTCGGTTTTTAAACAAATGAAATGAACTTACTCAAAAAAAGCATTTTCCTGTTACTCTTCTTCTTTCCTTGCGGCCAGCTGCTGGCACAGGGCTCAGACATGGTGGTGCTGAAAAAAGGGCCAGAGAGAACACTGAAGACTTATCTTTCCGGATCCCAAATCCATTTTGTAACCATTGCTGGTACTGAGGTACAGGGAATGATCAGAAAAATCCAAAAGGACAGCCTCTACATCAATATTTATGACGAAAGGGCCGCCTATACCATCTGGGGCACTTCATTTTGGGACACGGTTTCGGTAGGGCTTTCAAGGTATCATATCAAAGAAGTAAGGGAGATTTTCAAACCCCGCGAAAAATTCAGTTTCATCAAAAATGGATTGATTTTTATGATGGGAGGCTCCGCCTATGCCATCCTTCACAGTGTCAATGCCCTTTACCTCAAACAGCCCATCATTCCCTCAACCATGGCGATATCAGGTGCTGTTGCACTGACAGGATTTGCACTTAGCCGTATCCACAAAAAGACAGTAACCCTGGGCAACAAATATTATCTTCAATACATTCCAGTAACCAAATAATATCCCGTGCTGCGCATCATCAAAAAGGTATTTTTCTTCCTGCTCATCTCTCATCTTGCCTACATTCTGTTGATAAGATTTGTTGATCCTCCCATCACCATCACGCAGATCACCAGCATCATTGAAGGGAATGGTTTCAAAAGAACTCATTTGTCATTGGATGAAATGTCAAAAGCTGCAAAACTGGCTGTGATTGCCTCAGAAGACCAGCTGTTTCCTGACCACAATGGATTTGATATCAAAGGCATTGAGAGGGCCCTGGCTTTCAACAAGAAGAAGAAAGGAAAAAAGATCAGGGGCGCCTCCACCATCAGCCAGCAGGTAGCCAAAAATGTATTTCTCTGGCAAGGGCGCAGCTGGTTCAGAAAAGGGCTGGAGGTTTATTTTACTTTCATGATTGAGCTGGTATGGAGCAAGCAAAGAATACTGGAAGTTTACCTGAATGAAGCTGAAATGGGCAAAGGAATTTTTGGCATTGAAGCCGCAGCTAAAAAATATTTCAAGAAGCCTGCCTCCAAGCTTACAAGAACAGAAGCAGCCATGATTGCCGCATCATTGCCGAACCCGGTGAGGTATTCGGTAAAGCCAGCGTCCACCTATGTTTCAAGGAAATACCCCTGGGTATTGCGCCAAATGAACAACCTTGATGGAGATCCGGATATCCTGAAAATCATTCGCTGAGACTGTTGATGAGTGTAGCTTATTTGCTGACGGAATGGGTCAGGCTGTAAGTCCTGCTGTTGATGGTTGGTTCTGAGAAACTCCCTTTCAGCCCCCACCGAATGGTATATTTCTTTTCTTCCAATGGAGGTAGTTGTAGCCTGAAATTATGCCCGTATTCACTGTCGTGACCGATAATGCGACCGGTTGGCAAGAGCATCGGATCTTGTTTTCCGGACCGGTAAATGATCAGGATGATCTCAGGATGTTTTGCCATAGCCCTTTCCATGATTTGCCTGTTGCCATAGTTA
>JAIPBY010000177.1 GCA_021738605.1 Chitinophagaceae bacterium
AAGAAAAACTGCTTAAAATACTAAAAGGGTAAAAAATACGTGAAAAAATATTATCAGTATACACCAATTATAGTTTCTGTTTATCAATTGATTATACATTAGTGATTATCTTAATTTGTTATTTCACCAGATTTTACCGTGTTTTTCACTTTGAGCAAAAGTTCCAGTGATTGAAATTGCCGGAGAATGCTCAAAAAATGCTCCTTTTTATTGCTCTTGATTTTTGGTTACGGACCATTTTCCCTTGGGCAGGGGATGCCCCCGATTTTAAAAAAATTATCATCACACAAAGGACCCGTACTTGTTTATTCTCAGCATCAACAAGCACTGGTTGATTTATCAGGTCTACCGCTCATTTTCACCATTTCAGGGTATAATTTAATCAAAGATGCTTCCGGGCTTTATGTTCTTCCACAGGGAACGGGTAGAATATACAAAATGGACACTTCCCAAAGGAGCTATCGCTGGCAGCGAATTGATTCTACGTTTTTCACTGGGTATAATTTTTCCAGTATTGCATTTGGCCTTGATTCTGTTTTCTACTCATTTGGTGGGAATGGATTTTGGAATACAAACGGAACGCTGAGGAACTTTAATTTTTTTAGTAAGCAATGGGATGCAACCATGTTGTCTGAAAATATTTATTGGCATAAAGCTGCCGATGGTTTTTTCTTGCTCGATACTGCCTCAAAGACCTTGTCGATCAAGGCCATCTCAGCACCATCCCATGATGTCCTCAAAAGCAGTAAAGATGAGAAGATCAAAGAGGGGCTTTATCGGTTGAACATCAAAACTGGAGATTGGACCAAGATGGGGAATATGCGAGACACTTCCCATTCTATTATGGCAACCCTGCCATGGGGTCTGTTGGTTGATAATTTTGGGGTGTTGGACCTGGCCACTAATCGCTATTTTACATTATCAAAACGTTTAAAGTCCAAGATTTTGGGCATTGTTTCCTCCAGCAGGTATATTTATCCTGCCATAGCCAGTTTTGCCATTGATTCGGTATTCTACATCGGAAATCAATTTGACCCATATGATTCAGTCGTCATCTCTCGGGCTGATCTTACCGATACGGGTATCCCCATTTACACACCCTTGAAACCTGCAGGATTGCTGGACAATATTAAGACTGAATCTTTTTTGCTTGTTACCCTAGGTTTTTTAAGCTCTTTTCTTGGTTTGTTGCTGTACAAGGCCAAGAAAGCACAACCCACTCCAGCAGTTGAATCCTTGTCTACACCTATCAATAGTACGAAAGCCGTTGCAACACCTGAATCAGAAAAACACCCAACATCTTTTCGATCCACCCGCATCCTCGAACTGCTTGAGGAGCGGGAGAGATCATTGCTAGAATTTCTGTTCAGCCATTCTGAAGACGAAAGGCTGACCACCATCGAAGAGATCAATAAAGTGGTAGGAGTTCAGAACCGATCTGTAGAAATCCAAAAACGCATGCGCAGCGATTTGATTGGTTCCATCAACCAAAAACTGAGCATTGTCACCCGGGATAAACAACCTGTGGTGGACAAACAACGTTCAGAATTTGACAAACGCAGTTTCGAGTATTTCATCCATCCAACCCATATGGAACTCGTTGAGAAGATCATCAGGAAGAAGTGATTGGATTTTCCGGATTTCGCCACATTAAACCATAACTTCTCGTAAATTTGCTTGTTAATCAATCATTATGATCAAAACAGGAAATATCACCGT
The DNA here is from genome assembly GCA_021738605.1 of Chitinophagaceae bacterium. Lineage (GTDB taxonomy): Bacteria > Bacteroidota > Bacteroidia > Chitinophagales > Chitinophagaceae > Pollutibacter. The sequence continues at coordinate 1,720 of JAIPBY010000177.1, forward strand.
AAGCATTTATACAGAAATGACGCCCAATCCGGAAACCATGAAGTTTGTGGCCAACAAACTCTTGTATCCTGGTAAAAGTGTTGATTTTCAAGACATTGATAAGGCAAAACCTTCACCCTTGGCACTGGAACTCTTCAGTTTTCCTTTTGTAAAAGGCGTGTTCATCGCCAGTAATTTTGTCACCCTGACCAAAACTGCCGAAACGGATTGGGACGATGTAAAACCCTCTATCCGCCAGTTCCTCAAGGATTATCTTGAAGATGGTAAAGCAATTGTTAATGAAGATGAGCTGCCTGCAACACAGTCGACTGATGGAAATATTGTCCTCTCAGAAGATGGAGATGTTGTAAAACGCATCAAGGAATTGCTGGAAAACTATGTAAAGCCTGCAGTAGAAATGGACGGCGGCGCCATTCAGTTCAAGAAGTTTGAAGATGGCATTGTAACTCTTATGCTCCAAGGTTCCTGCAGCGGCTGCCCCTCATCCATGATCACCCTCAAGTCGGGTATCGAAGGAATGATGAAACGCATGATTCCAGAAGTGGTGGAAGTAGTGGCGGAAGCAGAGTAAATTCATGGATTTCCTGGAACTAACCGCCATCTTCTCAGGCATCATTTCCGTTTGGTTTTCAAGAAAAGAAAGCATTTGGGTTTACCCAACAGGATTGGTCGGAACGATTCTTTATGTTTACCTCAGTTTCAAAGGAGACCTGTTTGGTGAGGCTACGGTCAACCTCTATTATACCATCATGAGTATCTATGGATGGTACAATTGGATGAGGCGCAACGACGCACAACTGCTTGTTGTCCATATTCAATTCTCCACCAACAAAGAGTGGATCCAGCAATTGGCTTTTTTTGTATCCATTTACCTGGCGATCTTCTTCTCTCTTTCTTACATTCAAACAGCATTTGCGCCCGGCGCCATCCCCTGGGCTGATGCACTGGCATCCGCATCTGCTTTCACCGGCATGTGGCTGATGACCAAGAAAAAAGTGGAAAGCTGGATCTGGTGGATCATCACCAATATCTGTTCCATCCCCTTGTATTATTCAAAAGGCTATACCTTCACAGCCGTTTATTATGCCATCCTGCTGGTGCTGGCCATCATGGGATTGCAGGAATGGAGAAAAAAAGCAAATGAACAGTCAAGAGCCTAGGCAAATCATAAAAATTGTAGCCATCGGGCCTGAATCAACAGGAAAGAGTACGCTATGCGCTGCGCTGGCAAAGCATTTTTCAACCATTTGGTGCCAGGAATATGCAAGGGAATACTTGCTCGAACATGGCACTGATTATCGCTATGAAGACCTGCTCACCATTGGAAAAGGTCAGTTGACCCTGGAGGATCAAGCCACTGAAGAGGCCATTGCATTGCACAAACAAACCGGAGCCGAGGGCCTGCCGATACTGTTCATTGACACAGACATGCAAGTGATGAAAGTATGGTGCGAGTTTGTTTTTGGCAATTGTCATCCCTTCATCTTCAAGGAAATTGTGCAAAGAAAATATGACGGATACCTGCTCTGCAAGCCCGATATGCCCTGGGTCAAGGATGAGTTGAGGGAGTATCCTGATTTGGAAACCCGAGACAAGTTGTACCACCATTACAAAGACATCCTGATCAACCAATCCCTGCCCTGGCATGAAGTTTCAGGCCAAGATCCTGTGAGAAGCCAATCGGCCATTGATTGGGTAAACGGACTCCTGAAATAGCAGTAACCAGTTCCGGGCTTCGGAGCGGACAAGGTCATCGTTTTGCATTTCAATATACCATCGATGCAGATTGGTTAATCCTTAACTTGCAGCACAATCATGAACCCTTCTACAACCTTAACCGGCAGCAACCTCAGATCAACCCGACAACTTCGTCTGGTATTTTACGCTGCTTGGTTCCTGATCTCCTTGGTGCAGGCTGCAGGGACTGAGTTGTTTGATGACGAGGCTTATTATTGGGTCTATTCCAGGTTCCTGGACTGGGGCTATTTTGACCATCCTCCCATGATTGCTGTGCTGATCAAATTGGGAACAGCCATCTTGCCGGGAGAATTGGGATTGCGGTTCTTCATTGTCTTGATGGGAACTGCAACAATTGCCCTGATTGAATACCTTACCCAGCCCAAAGACATCAGGCTTTTTTTTGCCATTGTGCTGAACATGGCCGTGCTGCAAATCGGCGGCATCATCGCGGTTCCTGACATCCCCCTGCTGTTTTTTACTGCTTTGTTTTTCATTGCTTACCAGGCATTTGAACGGAAAAATACAATCATCGCTGCATTATTACTTGCCATTGTCATCGCCTTGCTGCTTTACAGCAAATACCATGGCATCTTGATCATTTTTTTCACCATTCTCTCCAATCCATCCATCCTGACAAGATGGAAAAGTTTGTTGGTGATTCTCTTGTCTGTTGGGCTTTTCATGCCCCATGTCATCTGGCAAATCCTGCACGGACTTCCGTCCATCAACTACCATCTTTTTGAAAGACTTTCACCGCCTTACAAGTTATCTTTCACAGCAGATTATCTGCTGGGCCAACTGCTGTTGACCGGCCCATTGGTGGGATGGTTGATTATTTGGGCGGCCCTGAAAAACAGGTATGCCAATGCAACTGAAAAGGCCATGTACTGGTCGCTGATTGGCACATATATTTTATTTTTCCTTTCCTCTTTCAGGAGCCGAACCGAGGCCAATTGGACCATCCTGTTGATGGCGCCATTGATTGTATTGTCTTACCAATACCTCAGCCAAAACAATAACAAGGCCCGGTGGATCTATCGGTTGCTGCCTTATTCCATTGCCTTGGTCCTGTTAGTTCGCATTTACATGATCCTCGATATTCAGGCCCTACCGTATATGCCCAAAGATGAGTTTCACCAGAACAAGGGATGGGCTGCCGCCATCAAGAAAAAAGCCAATGGCTTGCCGGTGGTTTTCACCAATTCTTATCAGCGGGCTTCCAAATATTGGTTCTACGCAGGAGACACCTCTTTCTCACTCAATACCCACCGCTATCGCAGGAGCAATTATAATTTCTGGCCGATGGAGGAGCAGCTTCAAGGACGGAGGGTAATGGTATTCGGATCGATGGGTGCCGCCGCCTTGAAGGATTCTGTTCAAACTCCCCGCATGCAGCTGGCTGCAGAAACCACCGATGATTTTAACTCTTTTGGTGCTGTTCAATTGGACGGAGGCGATTTGTACATGAATGACAAGGGATTTATCAATGTGGCGCTAAAGCCTAACTATGGCAACAGGCAAATCATGGAAAGGGCTATGGCAAAACATCCTGAGATCATCCTGATCATTTACCGGTCCGGAAAACAAGATCCGATGCTCTTGCCAACCGGTCGCATTATCGGTCACGACAGTGAATACGGG
>JAIPBY010000178.1 GCA_021738605.1 Chitinophagaceae bacterium
CTTGCAAAAGAATGGCCGATGCCGTAAAAGCCAACAATGGAAAATTGGTTGTGGCCCACTACCGGAGAGGGCTTCCCATGTTTTTAAAAATCAAGGAATTGGTTGAAACAGGTGCGGTGGGCAAGGTAAAAAACATCCGGTTGACCATGTTTCAAACACATAGGACAGACATTGTTGCTGACACAGGATTCAACTGGCGTGTCGATCCTGGCTATGCAGGAGCCGGATATTTTTATGATCTGGCGCCACACCAGCTCGACATCATCCAATTTATTTTTGGCGAGGCCCTGCGCAAGGCCGGTGCTGCTGCTCATCAAACCAATTTCTATACAGCGGAAGATGCAGTTTCTGGCATCATGGAGCTTCCCAACAATATCTTGTTCCAGGGAGATTGGAATTTCTCGATGCCAGAAATCATGAAGGAGGACAGCTGCCTGATCATTGGGGAAAAGGGCTACCTCAAGTTTCCTTTTTTTGGAGCGGAATTGAGGATCGTAACAGCAGCAGGTGCTGACCTGATTTCCTTTGAGCATCCCCAAAACATACAGCATCCCATGATCAGCAAGGTGGTTGATTATTTTCTCGGAAGATCTTCTAACCCATGCTCCATCGAAGAGGCCATGAAGAGCATGGAAGTGATGGAGTCATTTGCTTATGGAAACTAACCATCGATTCAAAACAACAATATAGCCAAGACCATGTCAACAAAAATTACACCTGTACGCATTTGTATCACCCTGTTGCTGCTCATTGCCGGACTCTCATACACACTGCCACGCTATGGCTTCAGTGAAAATATAGTCATTAAAGACAGCCTCACGGAAACTCAAAAAAGGCTTCCGGAAAATGCATTGAAAGGATTGAATGTTGCCTATGGATTGCAGGTGCAATTGATGGCCACTGAACCCATGTTGCAAAATCCCACCAACATTGATGTGGATGAAAAGGGAAGAATTTGGGTGACCGAAGCGTATAATTATCGCCCCAACCTCAATGGCAATCCAACGACGCCCAAGGGCGACCGCATCATGATCCTGGAAGACAGGAATGGTGATGCACGCATCGATACGGCAAAACTTTTCTACCAGGGCCCGGAACTGAATGCTCCGCTGGGTATTGCCGTTTTGGGGAAGCGTGTGATTGTTGCGCAAAGTCCTTATGTATGGAACTTTTATGACGACAATGGGGATGACAAGGCCGATCGAAAAGAGATCATGTTCCAGGGCATTGAAGGCGAACAGCATGACCATGGCATGCATACATTCACATTTGGTGCAGACGGAAAACTCTATTTCAATTTTGGCAACAATGGAAAAACATTGAAAGACAGCAAGGGCAATACGGTCGTGGACCAGGATGGTGATGAGATCGGCCCGAAAAAATACAAGCAGGGAATGGTGTTTCGTTGCGATCCTGATGGGTCCAATGTGGAATGCCTGGGCGATAATTTCAGGAACCCTTATGAAGTGGCGGTAGACAGCTATGGCACCATGTGGCAGAGTGATAACGATGATGATGGCAACAAGGGAACCAGGATCAATTATGTGATGCCTTATGGTAACTTTGGCTATACCGATGAAATGACGGGTGCAGGATGGAATACCACCCGTACGAACATGGAAGACTCGATTCCATTGCGTCACTGGCATCTGAATGACCCGGGTGCTATTCCGAATGTATTGCAAACTGGCGCAGGCTCGCCAACAGGATTGCTGGTGTACGAAGGAAAACTCTTGCCAGAAGCTTTTCAGCACCAGCTCATCCATGCAGATGCCGGACCCAATGTGGTCAGGGCCTACAGCATCAGCAATCAAGGCGCGGGGTATGGCGCAAGTATTGTCAACATCATCAAGGGTGAAAATGACCGCTGGTTCAGGCCTGCAGATGTTTGCGTTGCACCTGATGGGTCATTGATTGTAGCTGACTGGTATGATCCTGGCGTTGGTGGCCATCAGGCCGGAGACCAGACCAGGGGCCGCATCTATCGGGTGGCACCTGCCAGTGCTCCAAACTATACCATGCCTGCCATTGATTTTTCAAAGGTGGAAGGTGCCTTGCAGGCATTGCAGAATCCTAACCTTGTGGTGCGTTATCATGCGTACAACAGACTTCAGCAATTGGGTAAAAAATCAGTGGGTCCTCTGGAAAAACTTTGGCAATCCGATGCCGATCCTGCCATGCGGGCTAGGGCATTTTGGAGCCTGGTAAAAATGCCGGGTGTCAAGTCTGAAAAATACATCAAACAGTCCCTAAAAGATAAAAATCCACAGCTCAGGATGTTGGCCATCAGAGCAAGCTTGCAGCTCAAAGACAATACTACTGACGTTTTGAACACACTGAAGCTTGATCCTGATCCTCAGGTAAGAAGGGAATGCATCATTGCTCTTCACCACAACAAAAGTCCGGAGGCAGCAGGCATATGGGCTGATCTTGCAACACAGTATGATGGCAAAGACCGTTGGTATCTTGAGGCCTTGGGCGTGGGTGCCGATGGTCAATGGGATGCATTTTTCAATGCCTACTTGCTTGCTGTAAAAGACCCGTTGAAAGATGTTGCTGGCACAGATATTGTCTGGAGGGCCAGAACAGATAAAGCCCTGCCTTATCTTGAACAGCTTGCTGCAAATGCCAGCCTTCCCCTTAAAACAAGGCTCCGCTATTTTCGTGCATTTGATTTCAACAACAGCCCTGCCAAAAAAGCCGTATTGTTGAACATCATCAAAAGCAATGCAGGCAGTGACATTGCCATCGACAAGTTGGCCCTGTCTGCTTTGAACCCTGCTGCCACCAAGGCGAATGCTGCGGCAGAAGCAGCATTGACAAGAGTACTCAATGCCACGTATCAGACAAAAGATTACCTGGACCTGGTGATTCAATACAACCTTAAGTCTGAGCAGCCTCGGCTCCTTGAGATGGCCATTGCAAAAAATGCAGATAACCTCGGAGGGAATGCGGCTAAGACCCTGCTTGCATCAGGAGGTACTGATATGTTGTGGAAGGTGTTGAATGACAAGAATGCAGAGCGGGCCATGGGCCTCTTGAATGCACTGGCAAAAATCGGAAACACTGCATCAGTGGATATTTTGCAAGCAGTTGCCCTGGGCAAAGAATTTCCAGAAACCTTGAAAAAATTTGCAGCCGCAAGGATTGGTTACAGTGGGGAGGGAGAAAAAAGGGTTTTGAAGATCCTGAAAAACAACCAGGTGCCCAGCGAATTGATTGCTGATGTGGTGGCCAGTGTGAGCAATTCCTGGAGAGAGTCTGTGCGCAAAGAAGCCAGGCAATACTTGCCAAAAGCGGTGGAAGTTGAAGCGGTGGTCAGGATTCCAACCATTGATGAACTCAATGCCCTCAAAGCAGTTGCCGCCAATGGCAAGCTTGTTTTTGCTTCGAACTGTGCTGTTTGCCACAAGGTCAACAACGAGGGTTATGATTTTGGTCCAAAGCTTACAGAGATCGGTTCAAAATATGCGAAAGATGGTATGCTGAAGGCCATTGTCTATCCTTCAGATGGCATCAGTTTTGGCTATGAGGGATGGGTGTTGAAAATGAACGATGGTTCAGAGACCATGGGCATCATATCCAGCAAAACAAGGACGGATATTGAAATCAAAATGCCGGGCGGTATTATTCAAAAAATCAAGCTTTCATCTGTTAAGTCCATGGAGCAAATGAAAACATCCATGATGTCTGCAGGACTCCATACGGGCATGTCTCAACAGGAAATGGCAGACCTCCTGGCTTATCTGGATGGGCTAAAAAGAAAATAGGTTTTTGTTTTGTGTACCTTGCGTTCAAACCAAGTTGCATGAAATATTTCCTGTCTTTTCTTTTGTTGCTGACTTTGCATGTTCAAGCCCAGATTGACCCCAAGGCGGTTACCATTGCGCGAGACAGTTTTGGGGTTCCCCATATTTTTGCCAAAACAGATCCAGAAGTTTCCTATGGTTTGGCATGGGCGCATGCAGAGGATGATTTCAAGAGCTTGCAAATGGTTGCTCTTCCCTCCAAAGGCTTGATGGGAAGGGCTTTGGGAAAAGATGGTGTTGCGGGAGATTACGCCTTTGCATTGTTTCGCTGCAGAGAGATTACTGAAGAAAAATGGAATACTCTGTCTCCTGCCTTTTTAAGGCTAGCAGAAGGATATGTGCAAGGGATCAATGATTATGCCAAGGCACATCCTGAAGAAGTATTGGTGAAGCAATTGTTTCCCATGACACTCAAAGAATACATTGCCTCCTCCGTGTTGGCATTGACGATTTTCAATGGCGGAGACAGGGCCCTGCGGTCCATCTTTGCCAACAATGTCAATCCATTGATTGATTATGATAAAATGGGCTCCAATGCCATTGCCATCCACCCTTCACGCACAACAACGGGCGACGCTTTTTTAGCGATCAATGCCCATCAACCGAATGAAGGACCAGAGGCTTTTTATGAAGCGCATGTAAACAGCGAAGAAGGATGGAATGCCCTTGGAGGCTTGTTGGCTGGAGGGCCTTGTATTTTGCATGGTGTCAATGAAAACCTTGGCTGGGCACATACGGTAAATTTTTGTGACCGGTTGGATATTTACCAGTTGCAGATGAATCCGAAAAACGCTGACCAGTATATGTTTGACGGCGTCTGGACCGATCTGGAGAAGAAAAAAATAAAGCTTCATATCAAGGGCGTTCCCATTCCGGTTTCAAGAGACCTGTACTGGAGTAAATATGGTGCAACGATGAAAAATGACCAAGGAACCTTTGCCATCAGGCTGGGTGCCAACATGGAAATCCGCGCCCTGGAACAGTGGTATACCATGAACAAGGCGCAAAACTTCTCACAGTTTTACAAGGCCATCTCCATGCAGGGATTGTCGATGTTCAATATCGTATATGCAGACAGGAACGATACCATTTTTTACATCAACAATGCCCTGATGCCATTGCGTGATCCATCACCGGCATTTGATTGGAAAAAAACATTGCCCGGCAATACCTCAAAGACCCTCTGGACCAAATTTTATGGTATCAGTGAATTGCCTCAATACGTCAATCCCTCCAGTGGATTTTTGTTCAATACCAATCATTCTTCTTTTTATG
>JAIPBY010000179.1 GCA_021738605.1 Chitinophagaceae bacterium
CAGATGAAAAATTCATCCTCTCCAAAAAATCTCCGGATAATGTTGCCAAAAAAATCCGGCTTGGCATACAGGATTGGCTGCAAGAGGCCCGCTGATAATTTTGTACCTTCACCACTCAATCAATTTACAATGGAACTCAAGAACACATTTATTCATCACGTTTATTTTTGGCTCAAGAATCCTGAAAGCAAAGAAGACCTCCAGAAATTGGTAGAAGGACTCGAGGCGTTGGCTTCAGTGGAGGAAATCAAGATGTACCATATTGGTGTGCCCGCTCCCACAGACAGGGAAGTGATTGACAATACCTACGCCATTTCCTGGTTGAATATTTTTGAAACTTCCGAAGACCATGATGCTTACCAGGTTCATCCGAAGCACTTGAAATTCATTTCAGATTGCTCATCACTTTGGAGCAAGGTGAAGGTTTACGACTCTTTGCAACACTAATCAATCAATACAACAGGATGTTTGGGAAGGGTAGATCAGCTGCGTTGGGATTCATTTTTGTAACCGTACTGGTTGACGTCATTGGGTTGGGTATCATCATTCCTGTGCTGCCCAAGCTGATTCAGCAATTGACCGGAGGAGACATGAGTGTTGCTTCCCGCTATGGCGGTTGGCTGATGTTTACTTATGCTTTCATGCAGTTCTTGTTTGCCCCTGTACTGGGAAGCCTCAGCGACCAGTATGGCAGAAGGGCGGTGATTCTTTTTTCCCTTTTCGGATTTGGCCTGGATTACCTGCTGCTGGCCTGGGCGCCAAGCATTACTTGGCTTTTCATTGCCCGGGTATTGTCAGGTATCACCGGCGCAAGCTTCACTACGGCATCCGCCTATATCGCTGATATCAGTACGCCAGAAAAAAGGGCACAGAATTTTGGGATGATTGGTGCAGCATTTGGAATGGGCTTCATCATTGGGCCGCTGATTGGTGGGGTGTTGGGCCAGTTTGGAGAGCGGGTTCCCTTCCTTTTTGCCGCCGGACTCACCATGGTCAACTGGTTGTATGGCATGTTCATCCTTCCCGAATCCCTTTCAAAAGACAAAAGAAGAAAATTTGAGTGGAAGAGGGCCAACCCGGTGGGCTCGCTCATTCACCTCAGGAAATACCCTGCAGTGGCAGGCTTGATCCTTTCACTGACCTTTGTATACATTGGTGCTAATGCCGTTCAGAGCACCTGGAGCTATTATACCATGAAGAAATTTGGCTGGGATCCAGCAATGGTAGGATACTCCCTGGCTTTTGTGGGGCTGATGATTGCCATCGTTCAGGGCGGATTGATCCGGATTGCGATACCCAAACTTGGTCAGACAAAAGCAGTTTTCGTTGGCCTGGTATTGTATACCATTGGGATGGTCTGCTTTGCCTATGCTCCCAATACCTATATGATGTTTGCTTTTTGCGTCATTTATTGCCTTGGGGGAATTGCCGGCCCCGCCTTGCAGGGCATTATCTCTTCCCATGTTCCTGCCAATGAACAGGGTGAGTTGCAGGGTGCCCTTACCAGCCTGATCAGTGCTACGGCTATCGTTGGCCCGCCCCTGATGACCAACCTCTTTTCATTTTTCAGCAGGGATGGCGCTCCACTTTATTTTCCCGGCGCACCCTTCATTGCCGGCGCGTTTTTCTTCCTTTTCAGCACGATAATCACCTTCCGAAGCCTTCAGGCAGAGCGAAGGGCGACCCCTTTCTAAGGAAAATGTTGTTAAAATGTGCAAAAAAGTACCGATTTTTTTATTTATTTCTTGCAAATCAAATTATTAAGGCTAGCTTTGTATCGTAATTTGAGTTAAGTACAGTATTTAGTAAGTGAAAGTATTTTCTGCTACGCATGTTCTGCTAATAGTAAAAGTCTTCTTTACGCCTGTGTTTCTCTCATCCTTTTTTAATTTTTTATTTTTTTGAAATGAACATTTATGTTTCAAATTTGAGCTTCAACGTACAGGATGAAGACTTGAAAGAATTCTTTGCTGAGTATGGAGAAGTAACTTCAGCAAAGGTTATCACAGACAAATTCACTGGTCGTAGCCGTGGCTTCGGTTTTGTTGAAATGTCTGACGATGCAGCCGCACAGAAAGCTATCCAAGAATTGGATGGTGCAACTGTTGAAGGCCGTGCCATCAAAGTAAGCGAGGCGAAGCCTCGTGAAGCGCGCCCTAGCAATGGTGGCAGCGGTGGTGGTGCTCCTCGCCGTAATTTCGGCGGTGGCGGCGGCGGTGGAAACCGTTGGTAATCGCATCAACTATCTGATTGAAAAAGGGAACCATTGGTTCCCTTTTTCTGTTATAAATGCGAACCTCCAATTCTTTTCTGCAACTTTGCACAACAAACCCGCACATGAGTATCGTAAACGAATTCAATGAATACAGAGAAAGGATGAATGATGTCATCCTGAGCAAAGGCAATCTGGTGATGAAACGCCTGTGGAACCTCGACACCAATACCTATCAGGAAGGGGCATTGGACGTCAAGACCAAGGAAATGCTGGGCCTGGTGGCCAGCATGGTATTGAGGTGCGACGATTGCATCAAGTATCACCTGGGAAAATGCCATGAATTGGGTTTGACAACCGATGAAGTGTATGAGATATTTTCTGTTGCCAACATCGTGGGCGGAACCATCGTTATCCCCCATACAAGAAGGGGTGCTGAGTATTGGGAGGCCTTGCAGTCGTCCAGCGAAACAAAATAATTGAGTATATTTAAAAGAATAAACGTGTTTTATGAGTGAAGTATTACAAACAGCATCACCGCTCACTTCCAAAGATTTTCAAACAGACCAGGAAGTAAGGTGGTGTCCGGGATGTGGAGATTATTCTATCCTTGCACAGGTGCAGAAGGTGATGCCAACCTTGGGTATACCAAGAGAGAACATCGTGATTGTTTCAGGAATTGGTTGCTCAAGCCGTTTCCCTTATTATATGGAAACCTATGGCATGCATTCCATCCATGGAAGGGCAACCGCTGTTGCCAGTGGTTTGAAGGCAACAAGGCCTGAACTGAGCGTCTGGATTGTGACCGGTGATGGCGATTCACTCAGCATTGGCGGCAACCATACCATTCATTTGTTGAGAAGGAATTTTGATGTGAACATCATGATGTTCAACAACCAGATCTATGGCCTGACCAAGGGACAATATTCACCAACCTCTGAAGAGCAGAAGGTTACCAAATCTACCCCTTTCGGTAGCATTGATCATCCGTTCAATCCATTGGCCTTGGCTATGGGAGCAGATGCCACCTTCATTGCCAGAACCATGGACCGCGATCCCAAACACCTGCAGGAGTCCCTGTTGCGCAGCAATGCCCACAAGGGTGCATCATTCCTTGAAATCTACCAGAACTGCAACATCTTCAACGATGGGGCTTTTGAAATATTCACAGACAAGGCTTCTAAGCCAGTGGAAACACTGTTCCTTGAGCAAGGCAAGCCCTTGGTTTTTGGCGCCAACAAGGAAAAAGGAATCAAGTTGGATGGTTTCAAGCCAGTAGTGGTAGACCTTTCAGAAGGCGCCAGTGCAGACGATTGCTGGATCCACGACGACCATGATTTTTACAAGGCACAGATTTTGGTGCGCATGTTTGATGATCCGCATATCGCCGGTCACCTGCCCAGGCCATTTGGTGTTTTCTATGAAACTGAAAGGGCATGCTACGAAGACCAAATGCAAATGCAAATCGATGAGGTCATTGCAAAGAAAGGGCTTGGCGATTTGAACAAGTTGCTCCGTGGCGGGGAGACTTGGACGATTTCATAAGTTGGGTTTAGGCAATTAATTCAGGGTTATCGGAGGGAGAACAATGGTAGTAGCTTCAATCTGTTTATATTTGAACCGATGCTGATTACTGTACACCCAAAAGACCCACAACAGAGATTGATCAAACAAATTGCCGATTGTTTGCGCAGTGGCGGTGTGATCATTTACCCTACTGACACGGTCTATGGACTGGGTTGCGATATTTTTCAACCCAAAGCCGTTGAGCGGATTTGCCGCATCAAAGGGATTGATCCATTAAAAGCCAACCTCTCCTTCATTTGCAGCGATCTTTCTGATTTGAGCAAATATGCAAGAACCATTTCTACACCACAGTATCGTCTTATCAAGAACCATATCCCCGGTCCATTTACTTTTATTCTTCCCGCAAGCAAGGAAGTGCCAAAAATCCTGAAAAGCAAGAAAGACACGATTGGATTGAGGGTTCCCGATCATCATATTACCCATGCGATTGCTGCTGCATTGGGCAATCCCATCCTGAGTTCATCCCTTCCCGGAGACATGGTGGAAGAATTCACCGATCCTGAACTGATCCACGACAAGTTTCACAAATTGGTTGACATTGTGGTTGATGGCGGCATTGGCGGCCTGGAATATTCAACCATTGTAGACATGACCGATGAAGAGCCTCAAGTGATCAGGCAGGGGGCAGGAATATTGGGTTAATGCTTCAGTAGGGGTGCATTAAAAAATCATGTTTATCAGTGCTGCCTTGTTCAAGCCATGATGCAAGGCAACATCATTGAGGATTGCCGAAAGTGTTCCAATTTTTAGTGGGCTGTGGTCGGGGATGGTGATGTGGTGTTCGCCATTTACCAGAGTAGATAGGCGAATGTGGCTACCCGATTGTCTTGTAGGGAGGTAGCCCAACTTTTTTAAAGAACGCATTAAATCTCTTCCCGTTAGGCTTCTTGGTGTTTTCATGCATCAATGACTTCCTCTCTCACAATTTGAAGCCTTATGATTCTTTTTTGATCATCATCAAAATGACAATGAACAGCATCAATGATGGCTTCTTTCAATCCCTCAAGTGTTTCTCCTTGTGTGAAAATTGACTCCGAAATACACTTGGCGGTAAAACCACCATCCTGAGCTTCTTCAACAATAAAAACAACCTCTTGCATGGTATAAAATTAAGCTTTTTGGTGAAACCCGCTCTTTGAAATCAAGTAGAAAAATCACCAATATTATGAGAAAATAAACATTTTCATTTTGTAGAAAAGCTTTAACTCACTAGATTATTCTTCAACTGAAAACTCTCTCGGTGCATTGAGCATCTTCCGAATTCCGCAATTGCCCT
>JAIPBY010000180.1 GCA_021738605.1 Chitinophagaceae bacterium
GAAGCTTTTGGCTCATGCCCTTGCTGAGGTCTTCCACTTTTTTATTCCACCATGATTCCATTTGGAATTTGATGAACCAGGTTTTGATATTTTCCATGGCCTCTTTTTTGGACAAGCCCTTGAGCTGTGCCAAATAAAGTACCTGTTCACCGATTTTCATTTTCTTATAAAGCCCACGCTCTTCAGGCATGTACCCAATCAGGGCATTGTCGCGCAATGGTTCAAAATGTTTGCCATTAAGGGTGATGTTCCCCTCGTCTGGAAAGAAGATGCCGGTTATCATCCTGAGCAGGGTGGTCTTTCCTGCGCCATTGGGTCCGAGCAGTCCAAAAACAGAGCCTTTTTCGATGGAGAAACTGATGTCATCCACTGCTTTCTGACCTGAGAAATATTTCTTCAGGCCATTAACTTCAAGAATTGTATCCATATGAGTTGATAGTGACGGTAAATTACATTGAAAAGTTGTCAGCTGCAGAGAAAATTGATAAGTGGTTGGCCACCCTTTGTCCGTCCATGGCGGCACTCACAATTCCACCTGCATAGCCGGCACCTTCTGCGCAGGGATAGAGGTTGCTGATCTGTGGATGCTGAAGCGTTTCAGGGTCGCGCGGAATCCTTACCGGTGATGAGGTTCTGCTTTCCGGCGCGATGATGGTGGCTTCTTCCGTATAATAGCCCTTCATTTTTTTGCCGAAAGCCTTGAAGGCGTTTTGCAATGCACTGAAAACGAAATCCGGCAACACATCTTTCATGTTGACCGGTACAACACCCCTGAGGTATGAATTCTCCGGGAGGGTAGATGAAGATTGTCCTTTGACAAAATCGGTCATCCGCTGAGCGGGAGCAACAAAGTATCCACCACCGGCTTCATAGGCGCGGCGTTCCACAGATTCCTGGAAATGGTGCAAATCCAAACTTCCCTTTGTCCCTTTGGACACATCCTCCAATCCCACCTGCACCACCATGCCAGAGTTGGCAAAAGGATTGTTTCTCTTGGAAGGACTCCAACCATTGACCACCAATTCCTTTTGCACGGTTGATGCAGTGGCTATGATGCCGCCAGGACACATGCAAAAAGAGAAGGCCCCACGGCCATTGACCTGCTCTACCAGCTGGTAGGAAGCCGGAGGTAGAAATTCGTCCCTGCCAATTGTTGTAGGGCAATGGTATTGAATGGAGTCGATCAGGGATTGCGGATGTTCGATCCGAACGCCAAGCGCAAAAGGTTTTGCTTCAATCAGGATCTGCTTCTGATGCAGCAAAACGTAAATATCTTTTGCAGAGTGACCTGTTGCGAGGATGATGTTGTTGCCATCGAAGCAATTGCCAGAAGCACAGACAACAGATCGAATCTGTTGGTTGACAATATTGAAGTCGATGACTTTTTCATTGAAATGCACTTCTCCGCCGGCATCAATAATCTGTTGCCGGATGTTCTGGATGATGCCGGGAAGTTTATTGGTTCCGATATGCGGATGGGCAGTATAAAGGATGGCAGGGTCAGCCCCAAAATGAACAAGCAGTTGCAAGACCTTTTCGACATTGCCCCTTTTGGTGCTTCTGGTATAGAGCTTGCCATCACTGTAGGTTCCGGCACCGCCTTCGCCAAAACAATAGTTGCTGTCTTCGTTCAGGATCCCATCCCTGTTCAGGGCGGCGAGGTCGCGCCTTCTTTCCCGCACATCTTTTCCGCGTTCAATCACAATCGGTTTGATGCCCTGTTGAATCAGTTCAAGGGCAGCGAACAAACCGGCAGGGCCTGCACCAATCACCAAGGTTCTTTTTTCCGCATTCCTGACGTCAGGGAATTCAAAAGGGGGAAGGGTTGTGGCATGAAAAGGCTCATCCACAAAAGCTTTTAGCTTGAGGTTGATCAATACATTCCGCTTTCTGGCGTCAATGGATTTTTTGATGAAATGAAAGCCCGTTACCCTCTTGTGGTCGAGCCCTAATTCATTGGCAATATTTTCTGAGATGACAGCAGATTGCGCTGCATCTTTCGGAGAAAGTTGCAATAGGACCTCTTGCTGCATTATGGGAGTATATTAGAATGGCAAGTCGTCTGCGATGCCATGCTGGCTCTCAGGATCAGGAGAGAAGGCAGGAGGCGTTTCTATAGAACCACCTGAACCCATGCTGATTTGCTCAATTCTCCATGCATCAAGGTTGGTGATATAGTTGACCTGGCCGTTTTTTTCCCAACGGGAACCCTTGATGTTGAAATGAACCTTAACTGTGTCACCTATGTTAAAACGATCGATGATGCTAGTCCTGTCTTGTACGGATTGGAACTTGACAAAATTGGTGATGGTGCGGCCATTGATGTCCTCGTTTGTTTCAACAACAAATTCCCTTGTTTTGAAGGTGGCACTGCGTTGAATCGTTTCAAATTTGGCCACAAGCTTACCGGTAAGATCGAATCCCATAAAAATAACTGTTTCGGCGAAGTTATCATTTATCTGAATCAGTGAAAAAGATTTGTCCAAAAATCATTACCTTCCGACATACACCCTTTCTGATGAAGCGTTTTACCCCTTTTTTGTTATTTTTTGTATTGCTTGCTGCATGCCATTCCTCCCAAACCCTTTCGGGTATTGGGTACAAGGGCTATCCGGTTGGGCTGACAAAGAAGTCAGATACTTCCTACCTCAGTATGCTGAAACCCTACAGGGACAGTGTAGACATGACCATGAATGAGGTGCTTGCCCAACATGCAACAGATTTGTTGAAGGAGGTGCCCAACAGCGCATTGGGTAATTTCCTGGCAGATGCCTATTTGTGGGCAGCCAGGGAGAAATTTGACAAGCGGGCGGATGTTGCCTTCATGAACCATGGTGGTGTGCGCATCAACCGCATTGCTGCGGGAAAGATAGAAAGGAGGATGATTTACGAGGTGATGCCTTTTGACAATACCCTTGTGATTGTGGAAGTAAAAGGAAGCATTTTGCAACAATCGCTGGATAGGCTGGCTGAAGATGGCGGTGGCGGAGGTGTTGCAGGCCTCAGCATGCGGATAAAAGACAAGAAAGCAGTGGATGTTATGATTGGAGGACGCCCGATTGACCTGAACCGCAGTTATTTTATGGTCAACTCTGATTATGCCGTTGATGGCGGCGGCGGATTTAATTTGTTCAAGAAACTTCCCCAGCAGCGAACAGGATATTTTCAGCGCGATGCCATCATCGAATATTGCAAGGCCAGCAACAAAGCAGGAATAAAAACATTTGGAGAGCCCAAAAACAGGATCATACAATGAACAGGAGAAAATTCATCGTCCATGGTGGAATGACAGCCGGAGCCATGCTGCTCAATGGCAGTTCATTCGCATCCTCATCATCCTCCAAGCTGACCATCCTGCACACCAATGATGTGCACAGCCGGTTGGATCCATTTCCGATGGATGGCACCAGAAATGCAGGCATGGGAGGCATTGCTGCAAGGGCAGCCATCATCAGCAAGATTCGGGCACAGGAAGCCAATGTGTTGTTGCTTGATGCAGGTGATATTTTTCAAGGAACGCCCTATTTCAACATCTTCAAAGGTGAACCAGAAATGAGGGCCATGCAGATGATGGGATATGATGCCGGGGTGATGGGCAACCATGATTTTGATGCTGGCATGGACAACTTTGTAAAACAACTGGCCGACCACGGAAAATTTCCTATCTTGATGTGCAACTATGGTTTCGGGCAAACGCCAATGGAAAATCATTTTGCGCCCTACAAAGTGTTCAAGAAAGGTGACCTGAAAATTGGTGTAACCGGTGTGGGTATTGAATTGACCGGCCTTGTTCCTGAGAGTCTATATGGCAACACAGTTTACATGGATCCTATTAGTAATGCCAGCCGCACAGCGGCTTTGCTGAAGAAAGAAAAGAAATGTGATCTGGTGATCTGCATATCACACCTGGGCGATAAGTACAGTGATAACAAGGTTAGTGATGAAGTGTTGGCAAAAGAGTCTGAGCACATTGATTTGATCCTGGGCGGACATACCCACCGCTTCTTCGAGAAACCCCGTGAATATGTGAACAAGGCTGGCAAGAAAGTAGTAGTGAATCAGGTAGGTTGGGGCGGCCTCCAACTGGGTCGTTTGGATTACGATTTTTCACGTGAGGGGGGGCAAAAATTAGATAAAAATCAAGCGATTTCGGTACTGGAAAATATTGTGGATTAAAAAATTTTTTTATTAAAAAACTGAATCTATATTCGCCGTCTTACCCGTTTTGATCGAGGAAAAGGAAATGTGGAGAAACCCTACTTTAAACGCAGCATCTGCTGCATCTTGCTAACTTTAAACTGCTTACGTAATAATGGAAAAACAGTTCGATAAGATTTGGAGCAATTGTTTGGCGATCATCAAGGATATTGTTGAATGGCAGCATTTCAAAACATGGTTTGAACCCATCAAGCCTGTTGCCATCAAGGACAATGTGCTGACGATCCAGGTTCCAAGTCAGTTTTTCTATGAATACATTGAGGAACATTATATCAACCTCCTTGCTAAGACACTGAAGCGCGAATTGGGGAAAGAGGCAAGGTTGGAATACAGGATCATGGTAGACAGCGGCAACGGAAAAGCAAAGCCATTGACCATGGATGTGAGCGGACAATCTTTCAAAAGCTATTCAAACAATGAGATGGACTTTCCTTTGGTGATCAACAACCATGTAAGGAATCCATTTGTGATACCTGGTCTGAAGAAAATGCAGATTGACTCACAACTCAATCCCATTTATACTTTCGATGCATTTGTGGAAGGCGATTGCAACAGGGTTGCCCGCAGGGCCGGTAAAACGGTTGCAGAGAAGCCTGGTGCAACATCCTTCAATCCTTTGGTCGTTTATGGTGGTGTAGGTCTTGGAAAGACACACCTTACCCAGGCCATCGGTAACGAAGTAAAACGCTTGCATCCCAACAAGGTTGTCTTGTACGTGAGTTCAGAAAAATTCATCAACCAGTTCCAGGACCATAGCAGGAACAATGCCATCAATGATTTCATCCATTTCTATCAAATGGTGGATGTGCTCAT
>JAIPBY010000181.1 GCA_021738605.1 Chitinophagaceae bacterium
TTTCAGGATGGACATGTTGAGTTATCGGATTTGCAGGACTACCTCGAAGTGAACAAGCGGTTGGCAGAAAAGTATGGCATGAAGGCATGGACCAATACAGAAAGTTTTGACAGGGACATGCCCATTAAATTTTTCCCGATAAAATTTGAAAAGCTACAACTGAAGCTGGAGGCTGCTGCAAGAGCAGGGTATGAAGAGGCCATTACCTTTGAATTCTCTCATTTTATGAGTCCTCAATCTGCCTATGTTCAAGCACATCATTTGTACAACAGGTACATGGAATTCATCAATCGTTGAACATGGGAAAACTATTCACAGTATTTGCAGGCCTTTGCTTTTGTCTACTTACCTACGCCCAGGAAAGTCCTGTGCGTGGTACTTGGGTAACCAATGTTGCCAGTGAAGCATTGAACTCAAGGGAAAACATCAAAAAAGTGGTAGACCAAAGCAAAGCTGCTGGTTTGAATCATTTGTTTGTGGTGGTTTGGAACAGAGGTGTCACCATCTACCCCAGCAAGGTATTGAAAAAGTACATTGGCGTGAAGCAGGATGATCATTACCCCGGCCGCGATCCTTTGCAAGAGATGATTGAAGAAGCTCACAAGCAAGGCATAAAAGTTCATGCCTGGTTTGAGTTTGGATTTTCCTATGGCTATAAGGATACAAGCTCAACCTGGTTCAAGCGATATCCTGAATGGTTGGGAAGGAACAACAAAGGAGAGCTCTTGCAAAAAAATGGTTTTTATTGGTGGAATGCCCTGCATCCGGGCCCGCAGCGTTTGATGCGCGAGTTGGTATTGGAAGTGGTGAAGCAGTATGATATAGACGGAGTTCAGGGTGATGACCGCTTGCCCGCAATGCCTGCTGAAGGTGGATTTGATGCATATACCGCAGCGCTGTACAAAAAAGATAAACAACTTGGCTTGCCCTTTGAGAATCCGAAGGATCCAGCCTTTATTCAGTGGAAAGCTGACAAGCTCAGCCTGTTTTGCAAGTCCATGTACAATGCCGTAAAACAAAAGCGGGAATCATGCATTGTTTCATGGGCGCCGAGCATTTATCCATGGTCAAAAGAGCAGTATTTACAGGATTGGCCCACTTGGCTAAAGGGCGGTTATGCTGATTTTGTCATACCCCAGCTCTACCGGTACAAGTTGGCTGATTATGAGAAAATTCTCAAAGAGCTTTCCAATCAAGTTCCACCAAACTTATTGAAAAAGGTTTACCCAGGAATCCTTACTTCCCTGGGCGATGGTTATCAGGCCAGTCCTGACATGATGCGGCAGATGATTTCCTTGAACAGGAAATATGGTTTTGAAGGTGAGGTTTTCTTTTATTATGAAACATTGAACAAGGTACCATCATTCAAGATTGATTGATGGCTGTAGTGATTTTTTAATTGATAAAATCCATATGTTATGTACAGGCTTCTTATTTGTTTGCTGCTGATTTCTTGCGCTAAGAAAAACGATACCGTTCCTGTAACACCGGTACCACCCGTTACCCCTCCTGTGGTCAAAACAACAGCCAAGCTGATGACCTTGCCTTCGGGTTGGAAATTCTCTGTCAACCTTTCCAATGGCTTTCCTGATGTCATTGAAGCATACGAGTTCGATTCTCTTGTACTGGGGAACAAAGTGAAAGCTTTTGCTGTTGCCTTCAATCCAAAGAACAGTCCTATTGAATTCAAGCCTGTATTGTCTGCGACTGCAAAAAAGCCTTCCGATTTTTATACTCAGGAGCAGGGCGTTGTTTATGCCTGCATCAATGGTGGATTTTTTGGTGGCAATCAGTCATACAGCCTGGTCAAATACAACAACAGCGTATTGGCAGCCAATATCAAATCAGTAAGCCGTACCTACAATGGCTTGAGTACCCCTTATTATCCTACACGTGCAGCATTTGGAATTAACACCGCTGGGGATCCATCTGTTGCATGGATTTACCATGTTGGAACAGGGAATGATAAGGTATACCAGTATCCACTGCCCAGTGCCAATCTGTTAGGTGCCCAGCCCAAACAACAGCCTGATGAAAATTTTCCTTCCGGAGGAACAGAATGGCAGGTGAGTTCAGCCATCGGTGGTTCGCCCATGTTGCTAAAGGCGGGTACCATCAGTATAACTGACAAGGAAGAATTGATTGATATCAACAATGCCACCTCAAGGCCAAGGTCTGCCATTGGTGCTACAACAGGGGGGCTGGTATTGCTGTTGGCCATTGAAGGGGATAACCCCAGTGGTGGTTATCCTGGAATCAATTTGGCCGATTTGGCGAAAATGCTCAAAGACCTGGGGTGTAGAGATGCCATCAATCTTGATGGTGGGGGCTCTACCGGCTTTATCGTGAACAACCGTCAAACGGTTAGGCCTGGAGACAATGGCGTGGAAAGGATTGTTCCAAGTGTTGTGGTCATCAAAAAGAAATAAATCGCTAATTTTGCACCTGAATTCAAAAAAAATATCTCATGGCATACGATGTTCTAGTATTAGGTAGTGGTCCTGGCGGTTATCCCGCGGCGATCAGGGCTTCTCAGCTTGGCTTCAAAGTGGCGATTATCGAAAAGGAAAGTCTTGGTGGTGTTTGCCTCAACTGGGGTTGTATCCCTACCAAAGCCTTGTTGAAAAGTGCACAGGTATATGAGTACATGAAGCACAGTGCTGATTATGGCATTAAGAGTACAGGTGTTGAACATGATTTTGAGGCTGTGGTCAAGAGAAGCCGTGGCGTAGCAGATAAGATGAGTAAGGGCGTTCAGTTCCTCCTGAAAAAGAACAAGATTGACGTGGTCATGGGCTATGGCAAGATTGCAGGCAAAGGAAAGATTGAAGTGACTGCTGCAGATGGAAAAAAACAAATGGTTGAAGGCAAATACATCATCATTGCAACAGGTGCCAGAACCCGTCAACTGCCCAATCTTCCGCAGGATGGCAAAAAAATCATTGGTTATCGCGAAGCAATGGTGCTTCCACAGCAACCCAAATCCATGATTGTGGTGGGCAGTGGAGCGATTGGCATTGAGTTTGCGGATTTCTACAATACCATGGGCACCAAAGTGACCGTGGTGGAGTTCATGGACCGCATCGTTCCTGTAGAGGATGCTGACATCAGCAAGGAGCTCGAAAAGCAACTGAAGAAAAAAGGGGTAACCGTGCTTACTTCCAGTGAAGTTACCAAAGTGGATACCTCTGGCGCAGGCGTAAAGGCAACCGTGAAGAGTGCTGCAGGAGAATCTGTCCTTGAGGCGGAGATCATGCTGAGTGCCGTGGGTATTGCTCCCAATATTGAAAACATCGGTTTGGAAGAAAACGGGATCAAGGTTGAGAAGGGCAGGGTTGTGGTAGACAAAGGCCAGCAAACATCTGTTGCAGGTATTTATGCGATTGGAGACTGTTCACCCGGCCAAGCCCTGGCACATGTTGCAGGCAAGGAAGGCATCAATGCAGCAGAAAGCATTGGATACCTGGAGAAGAAAATCAACCACAAGCCTGATGCCATCGATTACAACAATATTCCTGGCTGTACCTATTGCTCACCAGAAATCGCGTCTGTTGGATTCACCGAAAAAGCGGCCAAGGATGCAGGATATGAAGTAAAAGTGGGTAAATTCCCTTTCATGGCCAGCGGAAAGGCCAGTGCTTCAGGCAATACTGATGGATTTGTGAAAGTAATTTTCGATGCCAAATACGGCGAGTTCCTAGGCGCCCACATGATTGGGGCCGGCGTAACGGAGATGATTGCTGAAGTGGTTGTAGCCCGCAAGCTCGAAACCACCCACCACGAAATCCTCAATGCCATTCATCCACATCCTACCATGAGTGAGGCCGTGAAAGAAGCGGTGGCTGCTGCTTATGGTGAGGCGATTGACATTTAATTGTTAAAGGGGTTGAATTTTTATTTTGTTGATTTGCATTTTATCGCTACATTTGCACTCCCTAAAAAATTAGTTTATGGCACGAGTATGTCAGGTTACAGGAAAGCGCCCGATCACAGGAAACAAGGTTTCCCATTCTAATATTAAGACGAAGCGTCGTTTTCTTCCTAACCTTCAGACCAAGCGTTTCTTCCTCGCAGAAGAAGACAAATGGGTTACATTGAAGCTTTCTTCAGATGCAATCCGCACCATCAACAAGAATGGTCTGTACAGTGTTGTAAAGGAATTGAGGGCTTCAGGCGTAAGCATTTAATCATCGTAATAAACCAAAGCAATGGCTAAGAAAGGTAACAGGGTTCAGGTGATATTGGAGTGCACAGAGCACAAAACCAGCGGATTGGCAGGAACAAGCCGTTATGTCACCACCAAAAACAAGAAAAATACGCCTGAGCGTATGGAGTTGAAGAAATACAACCCCATCATGAAAAAATGTACTGTTCACAAAGAAATTAAATAATCATGGCAAAAACAGCTTCAAAAAACGCAAAAGTAAAAGATCTTAAAGCATCTGCCGAAGCCAAGAACTGGACCAAGGTTATCAGGGCTGTAAGAAGTCCTAAAACTGGCGCCTACACATTCAAAGAGGCAATCGTTCACAAGGATAAGGTGAAGGATTACCTTGGTCAATAAGCCAATGCTGGTAAACTATTTTAAGAGCTGTTCCGTTTAACTATTCGGAACAGCTTTTGCTTTTAAGGGAATCTGAGCATCAATGGCAAAATTTAATTTTTAGGTTATGGGATTTTTTGAAAGGCTTTTTGGCAAGAAAGAGAAGGAACAGCTGGACAAGGGTCTTGAGAAGACCAGGGAAACCTTTTTTTCCAGGGTCACCAAAGCCATTGCAGGAAAATCTGCCGTTGATGACGAGGTGCTTGATCAGTTGGAAGAAGCCTTGATTACAGCAGACGTTGGAGTAGATACTACGCTGGCCATCATTGAAAAAATTCAGGCAAGGGTATCAAAAGATAAATACCTGGGTACAGATGAATTGAACGGTATTCTTCAAGAGGAAATCAGGGCTATTTTGGTGGATGATGAAGATGATACCCTCAAACGTTTTGATATTCCGGAAGGGAAGAA
>JAIPBY010000007.1 GCA_021738605.1 Chitinophagaceae bacterium
CATAACATGAAGAAGATCAATATAGCCATAGATGGTTGGTCATCCTGTGGGAAAAGCACCATGGCCAGGCAACTTGCAAAAGAGCTGAATTATATATTCATCGATTCTGGTGCCATGTACAGGGCCATTGCCCTTTATTTTATTCAACATAGGCTCGACCTGAATGATCATAATGCTGTTGAAAAAGCTTTGGAAAATATAAAGCTATCATTCCAAAAGAATATTCACACAGGTAACAATGAAATTTGGATGAATGGCGAAAATGTTGAGCAGCGAATCCGGGAAATGGAAGTAGCAAGCAAAGTGAGCGACGTGGCTGCCATCAAGGAAGTAAGGGAATTCGCTGTGGCGCAGCAGCAATTGATTGGAAAAGATAAAGGGGTAGTGATGGATGGAAGAGATATTGGCACCACTGTGTTCCCTGAAGCAGAATTGAAAATATTCATGACAGCCAACGTTGATGTTCGGGTGGAAAGGCGGTTCAAGGAACTAAGCATCAAAAATCCATTGATTTCTATTGAAGAAGTCAAGGCGAATCTCCAAACCAGGGATCACATGGATTCAACCAGAGAGGTTTCTCCATTGAAAAAAGCTAATGACGCCCTGGTATTGGACAACAGTGAACTAACGCCGGAAGAACAATTCTCCATGGCGCTCCGATGGGCCAACGAAAAGATCAATGCCTGATCAGTTCCAGGACTCCCTGATGCTATCCATAGACGTAGCATCGGGATAAAAAGAAGTCAGTTTCTCAATTACCGCCTCAACAATCGCATCAGGGCAAGAGGCACCGCTGGTGATCAATACTTTGATCTCTTTATCAGCAGGTAAAAAACCATTTTTTATGTATTCCTCATGGGTTATCCAATTGAATGCCTTGATTTCTTGATTGGATAAAATATCTGCTTCTGATTGTATAAAATAAGTTGGTAGTTTGTGTTCGCACAACTCCACCAGGTGGGAGCTGTTGCTGCTTTTTCTGCCTCCAATCACGATAGCAAAATCTGCCTCTTGGTCAAGCAAATGCCTCACGGCAGTTTGGTTGTCATTGGTGGCATAACAAAGTGTATCCCTGGTGTCTGCGAAATAGTCTCCAATGTTATTGTCCGTGCCATGCTTTTTGATCACCACTTGTTTAAGGTAGTCTGCTATCGCTTGTGTATCGGTGGCAAGCATCGTTGTCTGGTTTACGACACCAAAACGCAACAAGTCTTTTTCTAGCTGAAACCCTTCGCTGTAGCGGCCTTTGAAGACATCAGCAAAGCCAGCTGCATCCCTTTCTCCCGCAATGAACTCACCCAATACAATGGCTTCCTCCATGTCATTGATGACCAGGGTTGGTGTATGTGCATCACTGTGTGAAAAGGTTGCCCTGGTTTCCTCATGGGATGGCTTTCCGTGTACAACAATGCTGTAGCCTTTTTTAGCGATCTGTTCTGCCCTGTTCCATACCTTTTCTACAAATGGGCAAGTGGTATTGTATCGTTCAATCTGAATGCCGATGGATTTCAGTTTGTCTTCAATGGCAATGGTTGTTCCAAAGGCTGGGATGATCACAATATCTTCTGCAGTCAAGGTGTCAAAAGGGATGATGGTATTGCCTTTGGTATCCATCATGAATTGCAAACCCCTTGCAATCAGGTCATCATTCACAAATGGATTGTGAATCATCTCACTCAACAAAAAAATTCGTTTCCCAGGGTTTTGATCAATGGTTTCAAATGCTATTTCTATGGCATTTTCTACACCATAGCAAAATCCAAAATGCCTTGCCAGGTAGATTTTCAACGGACCAAAATCAAGCAGGGTAGGCGTAAAGTCCTTTTTCAGTTTGTCAGCGTCCTTTCTTTGCTGCTTGATGGCAGCAATCAGTGGGCTCCTGTATCTTGTGGGTATTGAAAACTGTTTCATTGATTGATTGCAAAGTTAATGTATCATTTAACATTCTTGTCCAATAATGGTTCGTTGTTCAGCTTTCCTTGGTCTTCAATTTTGGCGTTCATTGCTTATCTTTCATCCATGAATTCAGTCTTTCCACCTGTTCACTGGTCTCTCAATACCAATGTTTATGAAGTGAATCTTCGCCAGTATAGCAGTGAAGGCACACTGGAGGCATTCAGGCTTCATCTTCCAAGGTTGGCTGATATGGGTGTAGGGGTGCTTTGGTTCATGCCGCTAACACCCATTAGCCAAAAAAACCGAAAAGGAACCATGGGCAGCTACTATGCTTGTTCCAGCTATACAATTGTCAACCCCGATTATGGCACCATGAAAGAATTTCGGGAATTGGTAGAGGAAGCACAGTCACTAGGCATGAAGGTAATCATCGACTGGGTTGCCAATCATACCGGATGTGATCATCACTGGACAATCGATCATCCTGATTACTACAAAAAAGATGAAAACGGTGATTTCTTTGATGCCCATGGCTGGGATGATGTGATTGATCTTGATTACTCAAATCCACATCTGAGAAAGGCGATGATTCAAAGCATGCGTCATTGGTTGGGCGAATCTGGCATCGATGGTTTTCGTTGTGATATGGCCATGCTAACTCCTCCTGATTTTTGGATGGAGGCCAGGCAGGCCCTTGAACAAGACCGACAGTTGTTCTGGCTTGCAGAGCTTGATCCATTGGACAATCCTGAATATATGCAGGTATTTGATGCTGCCTATACCTGGAGATGGATGAATGCCGCTTCAACATTCAGACACGAAGGTTCCAGGCGAATCCATCATCTGCGGTATGTATTAGGCCAGTACAGTGACTTGCTGCCCTCCACAGCATGCCCTGCATGGTTTACGTCAAATCATGATGAAAACAGCTGGAATGGCACCGAGTATGAGAAATATGGAGAGATGGCCATTCCTCTTGCTGTTTTCTCAGCAACATATAAAGGGATTCCGCTGCTTTATAGTGGGCAAGAAATTCCCAACAGAAAGCGATTGCAGTTTTTTGACCGGGATCCACTCGATTGGCAAAAGTTACCGGCTTTGCATGCATTTTACCGTTCCATCTTGCATCTCAGGAAAAAACATGCCGCATTTACCACTGCTCCGGATCGCGCAAATCTTGTTCATCTGCGCAACAGTGTAGACCACCATGTATTGAGCTTCAAACGCCAACATGATGATGCGGCGGCCCTCGTTCTCATCAATTTTTCTGAGTATCCATTGCACAACATCGAAGTGGATCTGGAAGGTTTAACAGGAACCCTTGTTGAGCATTTTACATCCCTTGCCCATGAATCGAATGGAAACAACCATTATTTCCATTTGCAACCTTGGAGTTATCAGATCTGGTTACAATAAAAAAGCGGTGAATCGAAAGATTCACCGCTTTTTCAACTTTGTTTGAGTTCTTTATTCAGTGATTTCAATTGGATACTGATAAACGCCATCATATCCTGGATAGAAGCCTTCCAGCATGATGCGTTTGGGAGACCTTGCGATGGCAGTATTCAATTCTTCAACAGATTTGATTTCAGCGCCATTCAGTTTGAGGATAACAAAACCATCCCTCATTCTGGTCTGTTCATCAATCAGGCCTGTGCTGATTTTGCTAACAACAACACCGCCCTTTACACCCAATTCTGTGGCTTTTTTCTTGTCAAGGGTCTGCAACTCAGCACCCAGCTTATCAGTAACCATTGTCTTGACAATATCAAAGCTTCCAGACTTGTTTTTCAATGAAACGGTTGTCGTATATGATTTTCCATCCCTCAGGTATTGAACTGTAATCTTGTCTCCTGGTTTGTAACCAGCAACCTGCTCCACCATTTCACTTCCGGATGTCACCTTGATGCCATTGATTTTGGTGATATAGTCTCCAGACTTCAATCCGCTTGCAGACATGGCTCCATCTTTTGTAACATCCATCACCAGTACACCAAGGCCTTCTTTATAATTCTGTTTGGTTTTTTCAGACTCTGGTGCGTTTTCAGGCAGGTAGCTGATGCCAAGATAGGCGCGTTGTACAGTGCCATACTGAAGAAGGTCGTTGATGATTTTTTTGACAATATTGACCGGTATGGCATAAGAGTATCCTGCATAAGCGCCAGTAGGAGAAGCGATCGCAGAAACGATGCCCACCAATTCACCATTGGGCCCAACCAGCGCGCCTCCTGAATTGCCCTGGTTCACCGCGGCATCCGTTTGGATGAATGATTCAATGGGCGAGTTGCTTTTTCTTGAATTCAGACCCAAAGACCTGGCTTTTGCACTCACGATACCAGCGGTAACCGTTGTTTCCAGGTTCAGGGGATAACCCACTGCCAAAACCCATTGACCGAGTTTCAGGTTATCAGAATTGCCATAAAGAAGGAAATTCAAGCCTTTCTCCTCAATCTTGATCAGGGCAAGATCGCTGCTGGGATCTGTGCCCATCAACTTTGCCTTGTATTGTTTTTTGTTGTTCAGGGTAACCGTTATTTCATTGGCTTCCTCAATCACGTGGTTATTGGTTACAATATATCCGTCTTCACTGATGATTACACCAGAACCGCTGGCACGTTGGGGGATATTTCTTGTCTGTGGACCATTGAAGAAATCATTGAAAAGGTCTTCACCGAACAAATCACCAAATGGGCTGCTTCTTTTGTTTTTTGGGAGGTTATTGCTGGTCTGGCTGCCTCCAATGGTTGTGGTGATGTGAACCACTGCAGGAACTGCCGCCTGGGATGCTGGCTGAAAATCCACGGGTTGACCGGGAACATTGTTGTTGCTGTCAAAAAATCCTGCATAGCTGGCAGGCAGTTTTCCATTGCCTTGTTGAAGGGGACCTTGTTTGCGGATGAATGAATCATAACCAAACATGGCCACCGTAGAGGTTACTGCGCTAATCAGCACAACTGATAATGTCTGTTTGATGTTCATGGTTGAATTTTTATGTTTAGAGGTACAAAATCTATGCCTGATCAACTGCAATTAAGCAAACATGACTGAATTTCAGTCAACCTGTCATCCTATTTAACAAATTCTTTTGTCACATGTTTATTTTCTGTGGAAAATCGCAGGTTATTTTTTGGGTATTCAAGGGATGGAAGCCAGGAATTCCATGGTGTCAATGCCATCGGGGAAGTCTGTTAAACCTGGCTTTTGTGCATCGCCGAATGGAATAAAATCCTTGCCTACAAGGCATTGGATCTTGTTTTTGTCCAGCGCAGTTATCGCTGCAGACTTGTCGGAATAATACTGGTAATGCAGTTGTGAAATGGGCGAAAACGGACTTTCATTTTCCAACAGTACAATGGAGTCATTGCTCATGTAAAACCTGTTGTTCATGATGGCAATGGTCAACTGGTAGTCAAAATTGTTCCTGTATTTTTCATGGTCTCGGTAGTGATCATATTTCCGCAGGGCAGTGAGCAAGGGAACAAAATCATATTTCTCTGGCACAAGTACCTGTGTCACATTTCTGCATCCAAGTCCAAAATACAGTTGGATGTCATCAGCCAACGCTTCTAATTCTTGCTGGCTTTCAGTTCCATCCAACACGGCAACGGATGTTCTGTTCTTTCGGATGATATGAGGATATTTGCTGAAATAATGCTCAAAATAAAGGGCGCTGTTGTCACTCCCAGTGGCAATATAGCCATCACAGCCTTTGAGCATTTCGTCTAATACAACCAGGTTTTCAAATTCTGGAAAAGCTGAAACAGCTAACTGTATCAGATTTTTGATCATGAAGCTGTCTTTGGAGGAAGGTTTGATCCTTTGTCCGTATCCCGAAAGAAAGATACAAAGCATATCGTGGAGGCCCACGTAGGGAATATTACCCGCCATCACCAGTCCGATTGTTTTGTTTTTGAGCCCTTCTTCAACACCATATGCAGCTGCAAAGGTGGAGAGTTGATCTTTGTTCAGCATGCGATCGGCAATCAATTTTCCTGACTGAAAAATATACTCAGGGGTGAACCATTTGTTCTCCATGAAAGCCCTGTATCTGAGCTCCTGGTAGGATGCGCTGTCAACTTTCAGGTATTCTCCAATTAAGCCAAGTACCTCTATTCGTTTGTGTAAATTCATTTTTGCGTTTTCAGATCATTCAATATCTTTATACAACTGTTCCATTAAGGGGATGGCAATAAACTAACATCAAAAATACTGAAATATCATGGCAATCAAGATTACCGATGAATGTATCAATTGTGGAGCCTGCGAACCAGAATGTCCCAACAATGCCATTTATGAAGGCGGTGTAGAATGGGCTGTAGCGGATGGTACATCTGTAAAAGGTGCATTTACACTGATGGATGGATCAGCCGTCGATGCTGGACATAAAAATTCGCCAATCAGCAATGATACTTACTACATTACGCCAAATAAATGCACTGAGTGTCAGGGATTTCATGAAGAGCCCCAGTGTGCAGCTGTTTGTCCGGTGGATTGTTGCGTTCCTGATGAATTGTATGTTGAAACCGTTGAGGCTTTGATGGCCAAAAAGGAAAGCTTGCACCTCTAAATCCAGTTTAACAAGTTATAAAGGTGAAGGTATCTGCGGATGCCTTCACCTTTTCTTATATTTGCCATATCTCTCTGATTTTCCTAAAATATTGTTCATGGGTAAACCAGTCATCGCTTTTGTTACAGGTGGATATTCTTCTGAAGCAGTGATCTCTTACAAAAGTGCAATCACCATTGAAAAGCATCTTGATCTTTCCAAGTATGAGGTATACAGGATTGACATCACTCCTGAAAAATGGTTCCATACCACCAGGGATGGGGTTGAACAGATGGTGAACAAGGGGGATTTTTCACTGGACCTGGGTATGCAGAACATCAGGTTTGACGCTGTTTTTATCGGCATTCACGGTACGCCCGGAGAAGATGGAAAATTACAAGCCTATTTTGATCTTTTGAACATTCCCTATACTTCTTGTGATGCCACAACATCAGCCATCACATTCAACAAGCGTTTTACTGTAGCCGTAGCAGGCGCTTCAGGTTTTCATGTTGCCCAGTCAGTGCATTTGTTTAAGTCAACTTACGATTCAACAGTCAATGTGATAGAAGGATTGAATCTGCCAGTTTTTGTAAAACCTAACAATGGTGGCTCGAGCATCGGCATGAGCAAGGTAAACAAGCCAGAAGACATGCCAGAGGCCATCGCAAAAGCATTCAAGGAAGACGATCAGGTACTCATTGAAGAGTTCATCAGTGGTCGTGAATTTACCATTGGTGTTTTCAGGTCAAAAGGAAAGATCATTACACTTCCTTTTACTGAGATCAGTACAGACAATGAGTTCTTTGATTTTGAAGCAAAATACCAGGGCAAGTCGATTGAAGTTACACCAGCTGTTTGCAGCGAAGAAATGGCTGGCAAAATAAGGAATGCTGCTGCTGGTATTTATGCTGTTTTCAATTGCAGGGGAGTGGTGCGGATGGACTTTATATACAATGCAGACCAGGAAAAACCTTACCTGCTCGAAATCAATACAGTGCCAGGACAAAGTGCCGCAAGCATCATCCCACAACAAGTATCAGCAATGGGATTGGTGCTCAGTGATTTTTATAGTATGTTGATCGATGATGCATTGGAGACAGTAAAAAAATAACCAAATGAACTTTTCATTTATCACCAAAAAGCCACTTTGGCAAAACATACTGGCAGGATTCGTCCTTTCAGTTTTTATTGTTGGGGCTTTTCTGCTCTTGCTCAATTTCATCACCAACCATGGGGAGTACCTGACAGTACCCGAAGTAAAGGGTAAAGTGTACAGCACGGTTGTGGCTGACTTGGAGAGCAAAGGATTTGAAGTGGTTATTCAGGATTCAATCTATGTGGACAGTCTGGCACCCAACATTATCCTTAAACAGTTTCCAGATCCTGAAGCAACGGTGAAAGTGAACCGCATTATCTACCTGACCATCAACTGCACCGTTCCTCCAACCATCGCCATGCCCAACCTTATAGGGATGAGTTTCAGAACGGCCATTCTTGAATTAAAGTCGCTTGGTTTGAAAATGGGGGATACAACCTTTATCCCAGACATGGCAAAAAATGCTGTCAAGGATCAACTCAGTGATGGAAATCCCATTAAGCCTGGTTCTCCCATCAGGATGGGGTCTTCTATTGATTTGTTGATCGGTGCCGGTTTGGGAGGCGAAGAGATTCCTGTTCCTGATCTCTTTGGGCTCACTTACCCGGAGGCGAAGCTGGTCATGGAAGTCAATGGGCTCAATGCCGGTGTAGTGCTGATGGATGATAATTTTACAGACACCACCCTGGGGTACGTTTACTGGCAGAATCCAATGCCTTATGATGCACTGCAGAATGCCAACAGGATTCGTTCTGGTCAACTGATGGACATCAAATTGAGTCTGGTAAAACCAGAGCGCAGGCCAGATTCAGTCCTTGCGCCAATTAAATAAAGTTTACAAATTGTATCTTTGAAGCATGAAGACAATCGATGTACAAGCACTCAATGAAAAAATCAAGGCTGGCGAAACATTGAACCTGGTTGATGTTCGTGAACCTGCTGAGCACAGCGAATTCAATATTGGTGGAATCCTGTTACCCTTGGGCGATATCAGGGTTGGAGATACTGAATCCATTGACCACCTTAAAGAGCAAGAGGTTTTCTTGTATTGCCGCAGTGGCAACAGAAGCGGGCAGGCTGCCATGGTTTTGGAGTCGCTTGGGTTCACCAATGTTATCAATGTAACTGGCGGTATGCTTTCTTGGAGGGATAGTTTTCCTGGATAAATTATTTTACAACGGCCAGGTCTTCAATCGCCTTCTTTAACATCAGGTCAATCATTATTTTGCTGAATTTTTCAATGGAAGGTGGATTGATCGTTTCTGTCTGAACGGACCATATCAACGACTCAGTGGACGTTTCAAAGAGATTGCCCTCCATCAGATAAGTTTTGTCTGTAACATAGTATCCTGGATCATACATGTAAGGATACCAGTAAGAGTAATATCCCCTGAACCTTAAACCATAGGCAGGAAATGGACCATACAAACCCATATTTCCGGGTACATACCGCGCTTCACTTTGTTTGTCCACCAAGGCAATGGTGAATATCAGGTCGCATTGCAGTGATTTTATTTTTTCCATCATTGTTTCTCTGGCACCGGGCTCCTGATCCTTGAAGGTGGGAGGAAAATAATCCAGGCTTCTTTCTACCGCGAAGCCCTGGCCCGCCGCTGCAATACCCATTTCCTCTTCAAGATGCGTTCTCACGTGTGGATTTTTTACCAGTGCAGCAACGAATATTTTTTTAAATGCTTGCTGTGATGTGAAAGCAGGATTCTTCCAGGAATAGGTTATTTTTTGAGCAGGTCCGCAGTTGGTGAAGAATACAACTACAAAGAGAAACGGTTTTAGCTTGCCTAAATGAATGCGCATAAAAAGGGATTTGACTGCAACATAGTTGAAGCACTCAAATCCCTTGATTGAAAGGCAGGATCAATTTGATTAACCTGCTGTTTCGCAAATAAATCCTATCTCATTTAGAAATTAAGGTTGAGCCCAATCATCAGGTTTCTTTCTGCCATTGGGTAGTAGAAATTGTTCCTGACCAGCTCCCCACCATATTTATAGGTATAGGTATAGCCATTGGGTGCATAAAATTTGTTCCAGATATTGTTCAATTGAAAGATGAGTTCAATTGATTTTATTTTTTTGGGGTGGAGGGAATAGTTGATCATGAAGTCCTGTGTAAAATAAGGATCAAGGCTCCTGCCTTTTCTGCTTGTATTGTCGAGGTATTGACGGCTTACATACTTTGAGATCAACCTTGTTTCAAGGTCTTTAAGCATGGTAAATGAGATGGTTCCTTGTTCAACTACAGCTGGAGAAAACGCAATGTTTGCTGAACTGTAAAAATCAGATTTCTGGTCGCCTGCATCATAATCATCATAGAATTCCCTGTGGTTCCTAACTTTGTTGCTGCTCAATGCAAGGTTATTGTTGATCTGAAGCCGGTCTGATAAGGTTAAAGTAGCTTCGATTTCCAATCCAGTACGGTAACTCAAAGGAATGTTTGTTCTGGTATAAGCACCAACATCATTGATCCTCCCTGTTAATACCAATTGGTTGTTGTAGCGCATGTGGTAAACAGTTGCGGCAAGCTTTAATTTAGTTCCCGTTCTTTCAATGCCCGCCTCAAAATCATGCAGTGTTTCATGCTTGGGTATGTCGGTAGCACCTGCTTCAAAATCATCCCTGTTGGGTTCCTTGTTGGCTAGTGCATAGGAGATGAAGCTGCTGTACTCTCCAGATGTATAACGCAGGCCAGCTTTTGGATTGACGAACAACCAGTGTTGGTCGATGGATAGGGTAGGGTTGTTTCTGAAGCCTTCAATTGCATAATTGACATTTCTCAGTTGTAGGTCTCCAAACAAATGGAATGATCCCATTTTTTCCATCCATTTTCCAAATAGATGTTGTTCAGTTTTTTGTGCATCCAGGTCATACCAGCGGTGGTCTTTGGATATACCCGTCTGGGCCCAGATGATTTTACCAAAATGATTTCCGTTGTACTGGCTATTGCCACCTCCAAGGATTATTTCCCGGTTTTCCTCTTTCATTTGAAAAGAGAAGTTGGTGCCAAAGTAAAGGTTGTCCAGCCAAAGCTGTCTGATAAGATCAGTCTTGGTGATGGCAATGCCATTGACCATCGGATTTTTCAGTCCATAACTGGAATATTTTTGTTCGGCTTTGTATTGCTCATAAAAGCCATTTCCTGTAGTGGCAAACAAAGCTCCATTGAAACTCCATTTGCTGTTGAACTTGTTGTTGTAAAAAAGCTGGTAATGTGTTTGGGAATAGTTGTCCGTTTCATTGTCGTATGGATCTCCTGGCTTGTCCGTTCCGGCACTGTTGAATCTCCTGTCAGTGGTCAACTGTTCTTCTGTGATACCATACCAGGATTGATAGGTTTTTTCCTTTCCGGAAAATACATTCAGGCGTAAAGATGTGTTGGCGGTGATACTGGCGGCAGATACATAAAAAGACTGAAGGTTGCTGCTGGCACGGTCTACGTACCCATCGCTTTTCAACGACGACAGACGAACATCAAATGTATATCGTCCATTGATCAGACCGCTCCCGGCCTTGAACGTATTCTTTGATGTATTGTATGATCCTATGCTGTTGCTTAAGGTTGCATAGGCCTTGTCCTGCACCTCATTGGTCAGCAGATTGACAGTAGCGCCAAATGCACCACTCCCATTGGAGCTGGTACCAACGCCCCGTTGTACCTGGATGCTGTTGGTGGACGAAAGAAAGTCTGGCAGGTTCACCAAAAATACACCCTGCGACTCAGCATCATTGTAGGCAATACCGTTGAGGGTGAAGTTGATGCGGCTTGCATCAGTACCCCTGATGCGCAAACCTGTGTAGCCCACACCGTTTCCTGCATCTGAATTGACAACCGTTCCCGGAACCTGATTGAGCAAAAAAGGGATGTCTTGTCCAAGGTTGTTTTTTTCGATGTTCCTTTTGAGGATGAGGGACTGCGTAAAAGGATAATTCTTGCTGGCCCTGACTGCCCGAATTTCAATGGGAGACATGAGTCCAATTTTGATTTTTTCACCTGTGTTAGGGTCGATACTGTCTTTGGCAGTTGTTTCTGTCTGGGAAAAGGCGGTAGATCCAAAGAGGATCATCAAGAAAAGTGTGGAAATTTGTTTCATTCCGTTTTTGTTTTGTGGCTGGGTGAACAGCCGGGTTTACAAAAACAGGAAAGGATTGAATGATGGTATTCTTCCTTCCCTGCGCAGGCATTATCCTGATCAGGTTCTACGGGTTTGATCTCAGCCCTGGAATCAACCAGAGCACCCCGGGAACAATGCAAAATTATAATATGATTGATTTGCTTGTGTCAATTTCCAGAAATTTATTTGGTTGTAACTTTTGTTGAGGTGCTTCGTCATACCTTTCAATATCAAAAAAATAAAATCATGAAGAAAACAATGATGCTGGTGCTGTTGATAGGGATGAATGTATTTGTGCAGGCACAAGACAAGCTCATCATGAATGATCCCAATATCGCCAAGCGTGAAACAAGTAGTTTTAATGCTGTTGTGGTAAGAGGACCCTTTAAAGTATATTTTTCCGCAGGAAAAGAGAATGAGGTGGCTGTCAGCGCAAAGTCAGCCTCAGTTCGGAATCATATTGTTACAAGGGTAGTGGACAATGAGTTGTTTGTAGAGCTGGACAAGGGATGGGCCAGCTGGCTGGGTCAAAGCCCTGATTTTCGTGTATACCTCTCAGCACCCTCATTGAAATCAGTTAAAGCCTCTGGTGCCGTAGATTTTTTGGTGGCCGACATGCTTCAGGCCAATCAACTTTCCCTGACATTTTCCGGGGCCAGTGATTTTACCGGTAAGCTCGACTGCAAGGAACTTAAGTTGGATTTTACGGGAGCATCAGACATAGAAGCCATGGGAAATGCCGTGAGCGTTGATGCTGATTTTACAGGGGCCAGCAAAATGTCTGCCGCAGCCCTGAAAACAGTACACGCAAACCTAAATGCCACAGGTGCATCTACCCTGAGAATAAGCGTTTCAGGCGAGCTGAAAGCAAACGCCTCAGGTGCCAGCACCATTACCTATTACGGTAATCCATCTCCGACCAATACCCGGGCCACGGGTGCAAGCAGCATTAAAAAAGGAAATTGAAAACGCTAAGGGCTAAAATAGAAAAAGACAACCATTGGGTTGTCTTTTTTTGTTGCGAAGGCTGGGATCGAACCAGCGACCTTCGGGTTATGAGCCCGACGAGCTACCGCTGCTCTACTTCGCGATGTGGCTGCGAATGTACACCTAAATCTAATATGTTCAAAACAATTTTTACTGCGTTACCTTTGCAAGACTAACATGAGATCAGGATTTGTAAATATCATCGGAAAACCGAATGCAGGCAAAAGCACTTTGCTCAATGCTTTCATTGGAGAGAAACTGGCCATTGTCTCATCCAAGGTGCAAACCACAAGGCACAGGATTCGGGCGTTTTTGAATGGACCTGATTACCAGATTGTTTTTTCTGACACACCAGGAGTGATAGAACCAAAGTACAAGTTGCATGAGAAAATGATGCATGCCGTCAAATCCAGCATGGAAGATGCAGATGTTTGTTTGTTGGTAGCTGATCTGCGGGATGACCTGCTGGAGCTTGATAATATTTTTTCTTCCCTAAAGATAAAAACCAACGCCATCCTTGTGCTGAACAAATGCGATATGGTAAAAAAAGACCGTATTGAAATGGCTGAGGCTTATTTCAAGGACAAGCCTTATTGCAAGAAAATTATTAGCATTTCTGCTGCCTCAAAGCTTCATGTAGACCAGTTGCAAAATGCCATTATTGACATGTTGCCTGAAGGGGAACCATTTTATGATCAGGAAGACCTTACCGATTTGCCCACAAGATTCTTCGCCGGAGAATTAATCCGTGAAAAAATATTTGAGTTGTTTGATGAAGAGATTCCTTATCAAACAACAGTAATGATCTCGGCTTTCGAAGAAAAGACCACACTGATAAAGATTGCAGCAGAGGTCATTGTGCAACGCGAATCACAAAAAGCCATTATTCTGGGAACAGGAGGGTCGATGATCAAAAAATTAGGTACCCTTTCGCGCCAATCCCTTGAAAGTTTTCTCGAAAGTAAGATTTTTCTTGAGTTGCATGTGAAGGTGCGTAACAATTGGCGCAACAATGAGCTTTATCTTAACGAATACGGATACAATGCGTAAAAAAGGCATGAAACATGCAGCCATGTTCATCATTGTGAATATTGTTGCTTTGTTATTGGGTATAAGCACATTTGCCCAAATGCAAGGTGGTGCATCTTATTTGCCTGTCCCGGATCTCAGTGTTGCAACATATACCTTGGCTGTGCATGAGATTAATTTTGAAGGTGTTTCCAATCTTGGTAAACAAAGATTGACCTATGATCAGGTAAAGGGAAGTCCTTTTTTTTATGAAGAATTTCATCAGGCTGAGATATTCATGAAAGACGGAAGAAGCATGGGGAAATACATGGTCAAGTTTAATTTATTGACACAGGAATTTCATTTTTTGGGAAAGGACAACGCCGAAATGGTTGTGCCCAATGATATTGTAAGGAAAATTGTGGTGTATGATAAAAATGATACGGCTGTTCAAAAAGCCGTTTTTGTAAGGACGTTGGATTTTACAACAATAGGCGGCAAGCCAATAGGTGAATATGCTGAGCAGTTGAATAGCGGGAACGCTATTTTGTACAAGGTGTCCAAAAGAAATGTTGTAACAGCTGATTCGCTTTTTGGCACGTTGAAGCGATATTATTTCGGCACAACGGATGCTTATTTTGTTGGCATGAATGGGCGCGTTACACAATTGAAAAAGCTTTCTGATGACGTTATCTTTACGGCATTGCCTGCAGTTGACAAGTTAGAAGATTGGGCAAGGAAAAATAAAATAAACTTGAAGAAGGAAGACGGCGTATTGGCATTGCTGCATCAATGGAATGCTTCCTTCAAGCAATAAACGATAGAAAATACAATTATGTCTGGATTTACAGTAGCAATAGTAGGAAGACCCAATGTGGGCAAGAGCACGTTTTTTAACCGTATGCTTGAAGAGCGCAAGGCAATTGTGGAAGATACGCCTGGTGTTACCAGGGATCGCCAATATGGCGTGTCTGAATGGAATGGCAAGACGTTCAATATCATTGATACAGGGGGATTTGTGCCCTATGGCGTGGAGATATTTGAAAAGGAAATACGTGAGCAGGTGATGATTGCAGTTGAAGAGGCCAATGCCATCATTTTCATGACAGATGTAACCACAGGAATTACCACGCTGGATGAAGCCATGACGGGTATCCTTCGGGTTTCAAAAAAACCGGTTTTCCTTGCCGTTAACAAAGTCGATAACAATGCTCGCCAACTCGATGCCACAGAATTTTATGCACTGGGTTTTGATCATACCCATTTTCTTTCCTCCATGTCTGGAAGTGGGACGGGGGAGTTATTGGACGATATCGCATCGCTGATTGATGCAGATGTAGAACTGCCCGATGAAAACCTACCACGCATTGCCATTATTGGACAGCCGAATGTTGGAAAGTCTTCATTGCTGAATGCCATGGTGGGAACAGAACGAACAATTGTGAGTGAAATTGCAGGAACCACGCGGGATACCATCCATACCCATTATAACCTTTTTCAGAAGGAGTTGATTCTCATCGATACAGCAGGCATCAGAAGAAAGACCAAGGTGCATGAGGATATCGAATTTTATTCTGTTATTCGTGCCATCAAGGCCGTTGACGAGGCGGATGTTTGTCTCATGATGATTGATGCTGAAAAAGGAATTGCCCAGCAAGACCTCAACATTTTCTCATTGGCAGTCAAAAAGGGAAAAGGAATCGTATTCCTTGTCAACAAATGGGATACCGTTGAAAAGGCTACCAATACTTCAAAAGACTACGAAAAAGAGCTCAAGACCCGTCTGGCACCTTTTACCGATATCCCTGTCCTGTTCATCTCTGCAAAAGAAAAAACCAGGGTATTCAAGGTAGTGGAAACAGCTTTGGAAGTGTTTGAGAGCAGAAAAAGAAGAATCCAGACATCTGTTCTTAATGAAGAAATGCTGCCAGTGATAGCTGCATATCATCCTCCTGTTGTAAGGGGAAATTCTGTGAAAATTAAGTTCATCACCCAATTGCCTACTGCTGTTCCATCCTTTGCATTTTTTACCAATTACCCAGATGATATCAAGGCCCCGTATAGGAATTACCTTGAGAACAAACTGAGGGAAAAATTCAATTTCAAAGGTGTTCCTGTTAGGATCTTTTTCAGGAAGAAATAAATAAAAAGGAGGCGACTGGAAAGCCGCCTCCGTGCTATTGATTACCCAAAACTATAGACTAAAATTTATAATAGGCTGCTAATAGGAAGCTGGTTGCTGATCTGGCTCCAGTTCCTGCCTTGGAAAAGTAAATATTCTCTCCCGCAGACTCAAGGCGCAACTCAGGAACGATGGTGAAACCTCCCAATTTGATATTGCCAGAAATGGTGTTGGCAAATATGGTTGCACCTGATTTAGCGGCACCCAGTGCAGCCAATTGGTTTCTATCGTTGAAGATTTCAGACCTCAGGGTGATGCCAAATTTTTCGATGGGATCAAAATTGAGGTAGGTTGCAATACCTGACCAAGAAGAGGCATCACCATACACATTGCGTGTCTGTGTTTTGATGTTGCAAATGGTACCATTGACTCCGATATTGAAATTGTCACTGAGTTTTGCTGTCAGTACCATGTCAAACTGACTTGTTTTGGCAGAGTCTGAAGGCCTTTGAGCACCAACATAGTTGAGGTATACTTTCACATCATCGATGATGGCCTGGCTGAATTGAAACAGCAAGGCTTTTTTGTTGGGATCTGGAGCATTGCGGTAGTCTGTGGGACTGGCAACACCAATCATCAAGCCAGTGCCTCCGAAAGTGAGGTCAGCTTTTGCTCCCGTATGAAGGAATGGTCCATAAGAAAACATGTAAGACATGCTGTAGTTCCTGTTCCCAAATGGATCAACCAGTTCATATCCTACGTGTGTAGCCCATGATCCTGCAGTCAATTTCAACCAGTCTGTAGCTGCATATGCAACATAGAGCTGCTTTACGCTGGCCAGGATACCCTTGTCGTTGTAAGCAAATTCTTTTGCCCTTTTTCCAATGCCAAGGTCTGCGGTAAAAGAGAATTTCTTGGCAGTATAATCCAGTTTGGCTGATACCATACCCAGGGCAAGTTTTCCTGTACTATTGGTAAAGCTGGTTCTGTTGTTTCCTGCGTCTTTTGCAAAGTCAGTCCTGAAATATCCATCTACCGATCCGCTAAAACTGAAATTGGATTTCTTTGTAGCGGCTGAGTCCGTTTGTCCGATTGCATTGAAGCTCAGGGCCATTACGGCACCCATTACGTAAAGTTTTCGTAACATTGTTGTGGTTTTTAGTTCTAAAAAGAGGGTATGGCAGAGGCGAATGTTCTAGTCCAACACCGCCTTGCGCTGTACCCTTGTTGTTTTTTTGATTATTAACTTTTCTGAGGATTTCTACCGTATTTCTCATCATGTTGTGATGCATCCAATCCCATTTCTTCTTCCTCTTCAGAAACCCTGAGCGGTTGGATAAGGTTGATGAACTTGAAGATGATAAAGGAGACCACGAAAGAATATACAACTGATATACCCATGGCTTTTAATTGAGTGAAAAAGAATTCAGTATTACCATAAAACAATCCATCATTGCCTGCTCCATTCACAGCTTTGGTTGCGAATACACCAGTAAGGATCATGCCAACAATACCACCCAGTCCGTGGCAAGGGAATACATCCAGTGTATCATCAAGACTTGATTTCTGTTTGTAGTGAACAGCAATATTGGAGATGATGGCTGCAATCACACCGATAAAAATACTTTGAGGGATGCCTACAAACCCTGCACCAGGTGTGATGGCTACCAGTCCTACAACTGCACCAATACAGAATCCCATCACTGATGGCTTCTTTCCTCTCATTACATCAAAGAACATCCAGGACAGACCAGCAGCAGCAGCGGCAGTGTTGGTTGTTGCAAAAGCGGATACAGCCAAACCATTGGCACCCAGTGCAGACCCTGCATTGAAACCAAACCATCCAAACCAGAGCAATCCGGTTCCAATCAATACGTAAGGCACGTTGGCTGGTGGAATTTCAACACCTTCCAAATGTGCTTTTCTGCGCTTGAGTACAAGGGCTCCAGCCAAAGCTGCACAACCTGCAGAAATATGAACAACGGTACCACCTGCAAAATCGAGGGCCCCCATTTTAAACAAGAAGCCATCAGGATGCCAGCTCCAGTGGGCGAGGGGAGCGTAAACAAGGATGCTGAACAAAATGATGAAAAGAATATATGAGGTGAACTTTACGCGCTCAGCCAAGGCTCCAACCACCAAGCCAGGGGTGATGATGGCAAACATCAGCTGAAACAGGGCGAACAATGATTTTGGGATACTTGGTGCCAAGGGCCAAGGGGCTGCATTGGCTACGTCTTTAAAAAAGAAATTTGTCATGGGGCTTCCAATAAAACCGCCCAATGAATCGCCAAAACAAAGGCTGTAACCAAAGGTTATCCAAATTATTGTAACAACTCCAGCAGCTGCAATGCTTTTGATCATGGTAGAAATGACATTCTTTCTGTGAACCATTCCACCGTAGAAAAAAGCCAAGCCGGGGGTCATCAAAAAAACCAAGGCTGTTGCAATCAAAATCCATGTGATGTCTGCTCCATTATAAACCCCTTCTTTGTCCTCAAAGTTGGGCAATACCGGAACGAAAATTGCGGCAATGGAAATGATTGCCAGCACCAGAAATGGAAGTTTGTCTCTTAGCGATTTTGAATTCATTGTTGAATAATTTTGGTTAAAAGATCATTTACAGGAACAAATATATAAAAATTTAATACAAAGCTCAAATTAAGTATATATATAAATAAATATAATATGATATTGAAATCGTCTAAAAATACTGAAAATCAATGTATTATGAATTTTATAAATTTTTATTGTGGAAAACTAAAAAACAGATATAAATACATATAAATATTCATAATACGTAAGTTGTTGAAAAAAATATGGCCAGTCAAGGACTGGCCATATTATAAAAATATATAATGTTAATTTAGACGAGCAAGCTGCTGTCTTTTGATTCCAAATAGGAAACTCCCATCAGGAACTCATCTACTTTTCTTGCACATTCTCGTCCTTCGCTGATGGCCCAAACAACCAATGATTGCCCCCGCCTCATGTCGCCGCAGGCAAAAATCTTTCCGATGTTTGTTTTGAATGCTTTCTCCGTAGCCTTAACATTGCCCCTGTCATCCAGTTCAATGTCCAGGGTGTCGAGCATGCCGTCCTTTTGAGGTGCAACAAATCCCATGGCCAGCAATACCAGTTCGCAGGGAATAATTTTTTCAGAACCAGCCCGTTCGGTAAACTTGCTGGGTCTTCCATCTTCCGACTTCCATTCCAATTCAACTGTTTTCAGGGCTTTCAGGTTGCCATTTTCATCTCCAATGAACTCTTTGGTGGCAACTGCCCACTGTCTTTCACAGCCTTCCTCGTGTGAGGTCGTAGTTTTCATGACCATAGGGTAGGTTGGCCATGGCATGATGGGTGTCCTGCTTTCAGGGGGCTTGGGCATCAGTTCAAACTGTGTAATGCTGGTTGCACCCTGCCTGTTGGAGGTTCCAACACAATCGCTTCCTGTATCTCCACCGCCAATCACCACCACATGTTTGCCTTTTGCAGACAGGAGATGATCCAGTACGTTGCTTTCAATATTTATTTTGTCGAGTGGATCACTACCAGCTACCAGCTTGTTTTGCTGTTTGAGGAAATGCATGGCATAATGTACGCCATTCAATTCCCTTCCAGGAATGGGAAGGTCTCTGGGGATGGTCGATCCTCCAGCCAGTACGATGGCATTGTAGTCTCTTGTCAGATCATTGATGCTAACGTTAACACCTACATTGGCATTACACTTAAACACGATACCTTCTTCTTCCATCAAAGTAATCCTTCTGTCGATGATGTTTTTTTCCAGTTTAAAATCTGGAATACCATAGCGAAGCAGTCCTCCAGGTTTCTCATCGCGTTCAAACACCGTTACATGATGACCTGCCTGGTTCAATTGTGCTGCAGCAGCAAGACCAGCAGGGCCGCTGCCTATCACCGCAATTTTTTTACCTGTCCGCAGTACGGGTATCCTGGGCTTTACATATCCTTTGTCAAAAGCGATTTCAATGATATGTTTCTCAATCTCTTCAATGCTGACTGGTGGCTGGTTGATACCCAGTACACAAGAACTTTCACAGGGGGCAGGGCATATTCTTCCTGTAAATTCGGGAAAGTTGTTGGTGGAGCTGAGTATTTCGTATGCCTCTTGCCAGCTTTCCCTGTAGACGGCATCATTGAACTCTGGTATGATATTTCCCAATGGGCATCCGCTATGGCAGAAGGGGACGCCACAATTCATGCATCGCGCCGCTTGTTTGTTGAGTTCCTGTGGCTCGAAAGGTTGTATAAATTCATTGAAGTGCTGAACCCTCTCTGTAGCAGCTGTTTTGGAGGGGCTGACCCTGGTATATTCCAAAAATCCTGTAGGCTTTCCCATTGATAAGGTTATTTGATGATTGCAGTTTTTCCGGCTTTCTTCATTTCCATCACTTTCTTGTAGTCGCGCGGATATACTTTGATGAATTGGTTTTTTTGATTGTCCAGATCGCTCAAAAGGAATTTGGCGACCGTGCTTCCGGTTGTGGTAAAATGCTCGCTGAGCAATGATTTCAATGTTTCCATGTCATCATCACCCATTGGATCCAGGTCTACCATTTCCATGTTGCAGTTTTCACTGAATTGACCAAGGATGTCGTAAACATATGCGATGCCTCCACTCATGCCTGCGGCAAAATTTCTTCCAGTACTGCCGAGTACAACAACTGTGCCTCCGGTCATGTACTCACAACCATGGTCTCCTAGACCTTCAACCACCGCCGTAGCGCCTGAATTCCTAACGGCAAAACGTTCTCCAGCTTTGCCTCGGATAAAGGCCTTGCCTGAGGTGGCACCATAAAATGCCACGTTGCCGATCAGGATATTCTCTTCAGCTATAAATCCTGATTCCTTGTGGGGATAAACAATCATCTTGGCTCCACTCAATCCTTTTCCGAAATAGTCATTGGCATCGCCTTCCAGTTCCAGTGTTACGCCACAGGTATTAAACGCGCCAAAACTCTGTCCGGCAGTTCCTTTGAATTTCAGGTGAACGGTATCTTCAGGCAACCCGGCTGCACCGTATTTTTTGGTAATCTCGTTGCTGAGCATGGTTCCGGTGGTTCTGTCTGTATTCTTGATCGGAGAACTGATCAGTACTTTTTCCTGTTTTTCCAATGCAAGGGCTGCCTCCTCAATCAATTTCCAGTCGAGCACCCCGGCAATGCCATGGTCTTGCTCTTCTTGTTTGTACAATCCGGTAAATGCATCTGCTGGCTCCTTGTACAGGATGGGAGATAGGTCGAGCTTGCTGTATTTCCAATGGTTGATGCCTTCTCTTGCTTTTAATACATCAGATTGCCCAACCATTTCTTCAATGGTTCTGTAACC
Source organism: Chitinophagaceae bacterium (assembly GCA_021738605.1). GTDB lineage: Bacteria > Bacteroidota > Bacteroidia > Chitinophagales > Chitinophagaceae > Pollutibacter. Next base: position 21,135 of record JAIPBY010000007.1, read on the forward strand.
CAGTTCAGCCATGATTTCCCTCAGTTCCCTGGTGAGGAATTGAATGAAGTTGACAACATATTCTGCTGCGCCATTGAATCTTTTTCTGAGTTCAGGATCCTGTGTAGCAACACCAACGGGGCAGGTATTGAGATGACACTTGCGCATCATGATACAACCCTCTACTACCAATGCGGCTGTTGCAACGCCCCATTCCTCCGCACCCAAAAGCGTAGCAATGGCGATATCCCTTCCTGTTTTCAATTGTCCGTCTGCTTGAACAGTAACCCTGCTGCGCAACTTATTTTTTACCAGGGTCTGGTGGGCCTCAGCCAAGCCCAGTTCCCAGGGCAACCCTGCATGCTTAATAGAGCTTACTGGCGAAGCACCAGTTCCACCATCATTGCCAGAGATCAATACTACATCCGCCTTGGCTTTGGCAACGCCTGCGGCAATTGTTCCGACTCCAGCTTTGGATACCAGCTTTACGCTGATCCTGGCCTTCCTGTTGGCATTTTTCAAATCAAAGATCAGCTGGGCTAAATCTTCAATTGAATAAATATCATGGTGTGGCGGTGGCGAAATCAATCCTACGCCAGGTGTTGAATACCTTACTTTTCCAATCCAATCATCTACCTTATGACCTGGCAGCTGTCCACCTTCTCCGGGCTTGGCTCCCTGTGCCATCTTGATCTGCAACTCATCCGCTTCAGTCAGGTACTGGCTTGTTACACCAAACCTGGCGGAGGCCACCTGTTTGATGGAAGAGCGCATGGAATCCCCATTGGCCATTGGCTGGTAGCGGATCTCGTCTTCACCACCTTCACCGGTATTGCTTTTTCCACCCAGCCTATTCATGGCTATGGCCAGTGTGGTATGGGCTTCCCAGGAGATGGAACCAAAAGACATGGCTCCGGTTGCGAATCTTTTGTAGAGGTTCTCTGCCGGCTCAACTTCGTCAATAGAAATGGAAGGCCTGAGGGGATTGAACTCAAAAAGACTCCTGAGCGTGCAAGCTTTCTCGCTTTGGTCGTTGACCAGCTTTGAATATTTTTTGAAAACGGAATAGTCTCCGATGCGGGTTGAATGTTGCAGCAGGTGAATGGTCTGTGGATTGAAAAGATGGAATTCCCCCTTTCTTTTCCATTGATAAATTCCGCCTACCGGCAGTCTGTCAACCGGAATACTTTTTTTGCTGAAGGCAAGGGAGTGCTTGACCAGGGCTTCTCTTGCAATCTCATCGAGGCCCATGCCTTCTAAGCGAGAGACTGCACCTGTAAAGCATTTGTCTACCACTTCCTTGTTGAGGCCAATGATTTCAAATATCTGGGCTCCTTGATAGGATTGTAGGGTGGAGATGCCCATCTTGGAGAATACCTTCAACAAGCCATCGTTCACTGCTTTGATGTAATTTTTCTTCAGCAGTTCGGGGTCAAGGTCTGTGTCAATCTTGCCATGCAATCGCATGTCACGGATCGAAGAAAGTGCCAGGTAAGGGTTGATGGCAGTAGCACCAAATCCAATCAGGCAGGCAAAATGATGCACTTCCCAAACATCACCAGCTTCCACAATGATACCCACCTTACCCCTGTATCCTTTTCTGATCAGGTGGTGGTGAATGGCAGCAGTAGAAAGCAGGGAGGGGATAGGAGCATGGTCTGAGTCGATGGCCCTGTCTTGCAGGACCAGTACCTCAAACCCGTCCTCTACAGCATCCACCGCATAGCGGCAAATCCTGTCCAGGGCTTTTTTCAAGGTTCCGGGTGTTCCATCTGCCCTGAAATAACATTGCAGGGTCTTGGCCTGGAAGATGCCGGTATCAATGCTTCGTATTTTTTCGAGGTCTTTGTTGGTCAGCACAGGGTGTTTGAGGGCAACGGTATGACAGCTCAAAGGATCCTCGATGAGCATGTTTCCATTGTTGCCCACAAATGAAGCCAATGACATGACCAGTCTTTCCCGGATTGGATCAATGGGTGGATTGGTTACCTGTGCAAACAGCTGTTTGAAATAGCTGCTCAGGTGTTGGGGTTGTTCACTCAAAATGGCCAGTGGAACATCTGTTCCCATCGAGCCAATAGGCTCTTTGCCTTCCAGTGCCATAGGGGCAATGATGTTGTCAAGGTCTTCTGAACTGTATCCAAAGGCCTTTTGGTATTTGAACACCTGCTCATGTTCCAGGTGGGTGAACATGACCCTTGGCTCAGGTAGTTCATTGAGCCTGATTTTGTATTTGTTGAGCCAATCGCCATAAGGCTTTTGGCTGCAGATGCTTTTTTTGACTTCATCATCACTGATGATGCGGCCTTCTTCAATGTCAACAATGAACATTTTTCCGGGTTGTAACCTTCCGTTTTCAATGATCAAAGAAGGATCTACCGGAAGGGCACCTGTTTCAGAGGCCATGATAACCCTGTCGTCTGAGGTAACACAATACCTGGAGGGCCTCAGTCCGTTTCTATCCAGGGTGGCACCGATCATCCTTCCATCTGTAAAGGAAATAGAAGCTGGTCCATCCCATGGTTCCATCACAGAAGCGTGAAACTCATAGAAGGCTTTCTTTTCGGGATCCATGCTTTCGTTACCATCCCAGGCTTCAGGGATCAGCATCATCATGACATGTGGCAGCGACCTGCCAGTCATGGTGAGCAGCTCCATCATGTTGTCGAGGCTGGCGGAGTCGCTCTGGCTTCCAGAAATCAAAGGCAGGAGCATGTCCATTTCCTGTTTAGAGAAATAGGGAGAGGTATACCCTTTTTCATTTGTTTTGATCCAGTTCAGGTTGCCTTGGAGGGTATTGATCTCTCCATTATGGGCAATGAAGCGGAAAGGTTGGGCCAGTTTCCAGGAAGGAAAGGTATTGGTGGCAAAACGGGAATGCACCAGACCGAGGGCACTGACAACCTTTTTATTGTTGAGATCTGGGTAATAGGTCCTAACCTGCTTGCTGGTCAGTTGTCCTTTGTATACAATCACCTTGTAGGAGAGGGATGCAATATAAAATCCAATGGGATCCTTCTTGACGCTGTTGTTGATCAGGTGGCTTGCGTAGTTTCTCAACACAAAAAGCTTTCTTTCGAAGGCCATTGGGTCGGTGATATGGTCAGGGCAGGCAACGAAAACCTGTTCTATTTCAGGCTCAACAGAGCGGGCAGTGAAGCCAATGTCTTCTGGATTAACGGGAACTTTCCTCCACGCAAGTACCTCAAGACCAAGCTCTTCTGCGGTTCTGCTAAAAATGTCTCTGCATTCTTCTCTTAGCCTTATCTCCCTGGGAAAGAAAACGGATCCAACCCCATAACGACCAAAAGCAGGAAGATGAACCCCCATTTTAAGGCATTCATCAAAAAAGAAGGCATGTGGTGTTTGGATCAGGATTCCGGCGCCGTCTCCGGTATTGCTTTCGCATCCACAGGCACCCCTGTGTTCCATGTTTTCAAGAATGGTCAAGGCATCAGAAATCACCTGGTGATTTTTGTTGCCTTTGATGTTGGCTACAAAGCCAATGCCACATGCATCTCTTTCAAATTCAGGACGGTATAATCCCCGATTTCTTGCCATAAGAAAGGAGTTTTTTGATAAAATCTATTGAGTAGATTTTTTGGGTAAATAAAATCTAATGTAGGGACAAGCTGTCGTTTAAATTTACGAAAAATCACCCATTTTCTGAATAAAATGAAGTAAAAATCTAAAAAAATATCAGTACACCTGGCTATTCGGCATAGCTGCTGACAGGCTCACATGTACAGACCAGGTTCCTGTCCCCATAAGTATTGTTTACCCTAGCAATGCTGGGCCAGAACTTACTGCTCCTGATTCGGTCTTCTGGGAAGGCAGCTTTTTCCCTTGAATAAGGCCTATCCCATGCATTCCCACATATATTGGCCATGGTATGGGGTGCCCTTTTCAAGACATTGTCTTTTTTGTCTGCCTTGCCCTCTTCAATTTCGCGGATTTCGTTCCTGATGCCAATCATGGCATCACAAAACCTGTCCAGCTCGGCCTTGTCT